>CATZIR010000043.1 GCA_958420145.1 uncultured Eubacteriales bacterium
AGACTAATGAATGGCAACAGAACAAGACTGTTAAAATTAAGACTAAAAAACTTTGGCTGGATACTACTTTGCCTAACAGTTATTGGCTTAGTTTGGGCATTGCCATATCTTCTTGTAAACAAATCAATTTTCTATAACGACCTAAAAACTGATTTTTAAACTAAGAGCAGAAATGCTCTTTTTTTATGTCTATATGGCACAATTTGAGACTTATCAATCAAAAAGTAATTGCTTTTTTTGTTTTTTTCATTTATACTTAGAAAGAATTATTACAAAAAGGAGAAATATACAATGCATTGGGCAGATAAATTAGCAGAAGAAATAATTGAGAGAAATCCAAATAAAAAAGAATATATTTGTGCTGGTGGTATTAGTCCATCTGGCTCAGTTCATATTGGAAATTTTAGAGATATTGCAACTCCATACTTTGTTATGAGAGCGCTTAACCAAAAAGGCAAAAAAGCAAAACTTTTATTTTCTTGGGATGATTTTGATAGACTTAGAAAAGTTCCAAGCAATGTTGCAAAAGTTGTAGATGGCTTTGAACAACATATTGGTGTTCCATACACAATGTGTCCAGACCCTATGGACAATAATCACGAAAGTTACGGTGAACACTTTGAAAGAGAATTTGAAGCATCACTAAAAGAACTTGGTGTTGATTGTGACATTATTCGTTATCAAACAAAAAACTATACAAGTGGGCTATATAACGACCAAATTGTTACTGCAATCAAAAAGAGAAAACAAGCTTACGACATTTTAATGAGTTTTAAAACTCAAGAGTCTAACGACGAAGATAGAGAAAATTACTACCCACTGAATGTATATTGTTCAAAATGCCATAAAGACACAACAAAAGTTTTGTCTTCAAGCGAAGATGGTGAACAAATTGAATATGAATGCAAAAGTTGTGGAAATCACGAAACAGTTAACACCAGAGATTACCCACTCATTAAGTTGGTTTGGAAGTTGGACTGGCCTATGCGTTGGCAACACGAAGATGTAGATTTTGAAGCAGGCGGTATTGACCATGCAGCAGCAAGTGGCAGTTATGTTGTTAGCCGAGAAATTATCAAAGAAATTTATGGCGGAAAAGCACCATTATTCCAAGGTTACGGTTGGTTGGGCATCAAGGGACTTGGTGATATGCACTCATCAAGTGGTATGAACTTGACTCCAGCACAAATCCTAAAAATTTATGAGCCAGAAATGGTAAGATGGCTATTTGCAAAATATGCACCACAAGATAGTTTTGACTTTGCTTTTGACGAAACAATTATTCGTCACTATAGCGAATTTGATAAAGGACTTGTAGCATACAAAAATGGTGAACTTCCAGAATACGAAACAAGAGTGTTCGATTTAGCACTTCTTCACGGAAAAGACACAAAACAAAGAGTGCCATTTGGCGTTTTAGCAAGTGTTGCTCCAATCGTAGACTTCAAACCAGATATGGTTGCAGTTGTTATGAAAAAACTTGGCTATGATTTTACTAGCGAAGACGAAGAAAGACTAGACAAGGTTAGATATTGGATTGAAACCTATCAACCACAAAAGATGTACAAACTTCTTAATAGCAAAAACCAAGCATACTACGATCAAATGAGTGAAGAAGACAAGTTGGTTGTTAAAAAACTTCATGACTATATTGCGTCTCACGACGAAATTTCTGATAAAGAAATTCAACAATACTTGTACGATATCATCAATAATCCAGCACTCTCTAAAAAAGAGAATATGGCAAAGCAAATGGCAAACTTCAAAAACCTTTATAACTTGCTATTTGGATTAAACGAAGGACCAAGACTATATCTATACTTCGCAGCAGGTGATAAAGAAAAGTATAATGAGTTACTTAACTTTTAATTCTGATTAACTACTCACTGTGAAAATAAGTTCAAAAAAATAGTTATTAGTAAAACAAAAAAGAAGTCAAAGTGGCTTCTTTTTTGTTTATAACACTTTCTAGAATTCTTGCTAGTGAAATTAATGGGTTGCAAAAATGAAAGGCAAAGAACTTGCTTAATTGGCATTTTTGAACGAACACGATAAGAGCGTCAAAATATTCGCTATTATTGTTTTGCTAAGCAAAATCAATTCTTTTGCTCTTTTTTTCTTTCCCCAAAAAACTCAATTTTTTGAGGACTACCATTCATATTGGTGGAAAAACGAAAGTTTAGAAAAAAATTATTAGTTATGTGTCAAAACTTTAAAAAAGTATGAAAGATTGATATTGACTTGCCATAGTTTGTATTTAATTTGCAAAATTTGTCGTTTATATAGTATTATTTATTGTATAAATTATTCTAAGGAGAAAAATATCGTGATGACGATTGGTGGAACGGCACATATCTTGATGCTAGTTGCCACACTAATTATTTTTGCCATACTGATTGTGGTTGTGTTTTTCTAACAAAATAACCCAAGACATAATAATAACAAGTGTTTCTGTTCTTGGCGTAGTTGGCATATTCTTTTTGCATGGAACACATAGGGGCACACAATTTGACATTCTTAATTTACTAAGACAGATGCTTCAAGTGTGCAATTTTAATTTTATTTTACTACCTTTGTGTTTGTTCAAAAGAAATGAACTTTGTAGGCAATATCTATTTTTCTTTTCTATGCCTGCGGCATTGTCAACATTCGTTGCCTATCCAAGTGATGTGGCTAATTCTACATGGAACAGTTTAGTTTGTCTTAATTTTTGGATTGACCATGCTTGTGTGGTGCTTGTGCCACTACTCATGATTGCAACAAGAAGGTTTAAACCAGACTAAAATATGTAAAAAAAGTTACATTTTGTGTTTTGTGTTATTTCTTTATAGCTTTTTTAGGTAATTGGGCATTAAATGGCTTTAGTTTTGAAACTATTCGTTACAATTTTTCCTACACCATGAATGACGGTGACATTATGATTTTAAAACCACTATACAAACTTATTCCAATTCCATTTATTTATTTGTTGCCACTCGCTATTCCTATATATTTTATTTTTTGGTTGGTTGCATACTTGTTTAGAAAATACGAAGTAACAGAAAGATTTGGATTTGAATTCAAAAGAAAAGAGGAGTGTTAATTTATGTTCTATTTATATTTTAGTTTAGCATTTGCCTTAATTTTAGGTGCTTATTTGCTATGTAAGTTTGTTTTTTTCAAAAAAAGTGAGAAATTTGCTGGTATTTTAAACAAAATTTTAAAAATTTCTGTAATTGTTTATTGTTCTCTTGTAATTTTGACAATATTATTACCTGATGCTTTTGTTAGAAGTTACAATCCAGAAGAGATACCTTTAACCTATAAAGATATTAGTTTTGCATTGGTTAGATGGTTTAGTGCGCTTTCTTTTGTAATACTTCCTTTATCAGTATTTTTCAAGAATAGAACCTTGCGCAATATCGCATCATACTTTTGTTTTACAATGACGATTGTTTCGTTAATTTATTACCCAACATTTATGGAAAATTATACATCGACATTAGGCAGGGGACTAAACAGTATAAGTGTGATAAGTGAAGGCTTTAAAAATTTCTTGATTAATCCAATATTTAGAAGTTTTATAATTGCTATACAATGGCTACTTGAACTATCAATCATACTTGTTTTGGAAATAGAAGAAAAACATCTTTTCAATTTCAAAGACAAAAAAGAATATCTAAACTTCGGTCTTGTTCTACTAACAACACTACTTTGTTCAATTCCTATCTATGTTCCACAACATCTTTTCGGTTATTCAAGTTTAATCTTTGACGCATGGACTTTCCCTCACATTCTGTGGATTTTATCAGTTATTGGTTTAACTGTTTCGCTATTTTTTGTATTCAGGAACAAATCTCAAGAAAACAAAAAGATTTTATGCTTAATCCTTGCTCTTTCGTTATTTTATCAATACAACCAAATGTTTGGTGCAATTTCGATAAATGTTAAGAGATTACCATTACAACTTTGCAACATTGGAGCATTGTTAGTATTGGTTTCATTAATTACCGAAAATAAGCATATTTTCAATTTTACTGTTATAGTTAATGTAGTTGGTGTTATGTTTGCTCTTGCAGTGCCAGACCTTGACGGAAAGGGACTATTCTACTTATATAATATGCACTTTATTTTTGAACACACTAATGTTTTAGTGGTCCCAGTGTTGGCATTACTATTCAATCTATTTCCAAGGCTTGATAAAGTTGCGTTAAAAGATTGTCTTATAGGATTTTCTATTTATTTTGGTTTTGCTTTGATTATGGGAACAATGTTTAATACAATAGCATCTGCAACGGGAAATAATTTTTATAGTGCGAACTATCTATTTATGTTTGACCAAGCAGTTGCAACCGATCTAGTTCCAGCGTTAGGTGCTTTGTTTAACCCTAAAGTGCAACTAGGGCACATAACATTTTATCCAGTAATTCAAATTCTTATTTATATAGTTTTTCTTGGACTTTGCGTAGGAATGTATTATCTAATTAGATTGATTTATAAGGTTAAAGACAAAATGACTAAAAAACAAGAAGAAACACAATTAAATGAGTAATAGTATAAAAAAGTTGGAGAAAATCCAACTTTTTTGTTTAGTTTTATTCAGTTCTAAGACATACAACAGGGTCTTTTTTGCTTGCGATAGTTGCAGGAATTAGTCCTGAGATGAATGTTAAGAACATACTTATTCCAATTAGTGCTAGTGCGTGCAGTGGATTTAGAATTGCCACATTTTTGATTGCGTCAGTTAGACTATTTACAATTAGATTTATTGGAATTGTTAAGACATAACTGAGAACTATTCCTATTACGCCAGCAGTAAAGCCAATTATAATTGTCTCAGCGTTAAACACTCTCGAAACATCTTTCTTTCTTGCTCCAATCGAACGCAAAATACCAATTTCTTTGGTTCTTTCGATAACCGAAACATAAGTGATAATTCCTATCATTATGCTACTTACAACTAGTGAAACCCCTGCAAATGCAATTAAAATATAAGATACGATATTTACTATTGAATTTAGTGAAGATAGGAGCATATTAGAATTGTCGGTGTAGATGATTGTGTGTGCTGAGTTTTCTACTCCAAGTCTGTCGTTGTAATCATCAATTAGGTTTGTTACAGCCTTTTTTCCTTCAAAGTTGTTAGGGTAGAACACAATGCTTTGTGGTATGGAACTTGTTCCAATTTGTTGCATAGCGAGTTCGTATGCTTCTTCTTTGGTTAGTGAAATTTTGAATAGTTGATTTAGGTATGAATTTATTTCGGCAGTATTGTCAAAGCCTTCTTCTGGAAGCATAGATGAAAATTCTGCTATTTTGATTACAAATGGAGTGCAGAAGTCGTATTTTGGACTATCTGTTTGACTGTCGTGAAGTTCTTTTTGCTTGGTTGCTATCAAACTTTGCTCGCAGTTTTTTCTGTAACTACTTGCAAGTTGGTTAGAATACATAACACCACTAGATAGTAGAGATAAACTAGAATCTTGTTTAGGTGCTAAAATTCTGTTTATTTTCAAGGTGGTTACAGATGTGTTATACAAATTTTCAAGTGCTGTTTGGTCGGTTTCGCTTAGTTTAGAAAAAGTGCCTTCGGTTGAATTGTAGATATAGTAGTCGTCATTAAAAATTAGTTTGAATTCTTTTGAACAGATTTCTTCATACGAGATTGCTTTGTATTGTTGAGTGTCTGGAATTTTTTCCACATTGTAGCCAAGACTTAATAAAGTGTTTTTGCTTAGTTTGTTGCCTTTTTCCATAACGAGCGTTAGACCATAAATGTCGTCTTTGTTGTAGTCACTAGTTTTATACACTTCGTCGTATTCATTAAGTATCATTTGCTCGTCTTTGAGCGCTTCGTAAAATATTCCTTTTCCAGCACCTGTCATAATGCTAAGGCTGTTAGCGTTTTCAGTTAAAGTGTAGTTGTTGCTAGAATTTTTCATCAAAATTTTGATAGGTGTAAAGTAGTTGTATTGTATGAATTTTATATTGTTAGTGTCGTTCTGTGCAATTTCGTCTTGTTCAAACTGTTTAACTTTAGAAACAAAATCATTGCCAAGATAGTTGTAGTGACCATACTTTACATACTCACTTAGTGAACTTTCGTAAA
>CATZIR010000044.1 GCA_958420145.1 uncultured Eubacteriales bacterium
ACAAAAAGTGCATAAAACAAAAAACTCACTAATTTGGTGAGTTTTTGTATGCTTTTTTAGGAATTTTTTAACTATTTAGTGTTTTAACTAAAATCTTGATATGTTAATGTGACTATTAAAATTATGAAACAGTTATGTTAATTTGTCGTATTTTTTCATTATCTTTATTTTTTTAGCACTACTTTTTCTTGTATGGTATTTCAAGTGAATTAATTATATCTAAATATTCCTGAAAGCGATGCTCTCTAATTGGCATTGGTGGGCGAGATTGGAAATATAAAATCATACAAGGCGAAATGTTGTGGTATTTTTCCACAATTTCGTAGCAACATAGTTCACCTTGACTAATTAGTTTTTTCACTTTTGCGTGGTAGTTAAAGTATCCCATAAAAGTAGTTTTTGTAAGTGATGCAATATTATTATCACTTGTTTTGCGTTTATGGTTAATAATTAGGTATTTCTTGCATAAATTAAATAATAGAAGGGGACTAAAATGACAATTTGGGTTGCTATTATTTTAGGTTTGGTGCAAGGTCTAACAGAGTTTTTGCCCGTAAGTTCCAGTGGACATTTGGTGCTACTAGAAAAGATTTTTGGCATAGAAAACAATGTTATTTTATTTGATGTAATCTTGCATATCGCCACACTTTTTGCAGTTATCATAGTGTATCGAAAAACCATATGGGAATTAATCAAAAATCCATTTAGTGAAAAAATGCAAAAATTAGTTTTTGCGACTATTCCTACTTGCATTATTGCCCTACTTTTTAAGAGTTTTTTTGAAAATTCCTTCAATGGCGATTTGTTATATCTAGGCTTTATGGTCACGGCGATTTTCCTAATCATTGCCCAAATAGTGAGTCAAAAAGAATATCAATATCGCAATCTTTCCTATGGCAACGCAATAGTAATTGGTGTGTTCCAAGGTATGGCAATCTTGCCGGGAATTAGTAGAAGTGGTAGCACGATAACTAGTGCAATAGTTCAAGGCGTTAGGCGTGAACAAGCAGCCGAGTTTTCGTTTCTTCTCTCCATTCCAATAATACTAGCAAGTTTAGTCTATGAGTGCTTCAAAATTCCATCGTCGGTAATAACAATCCCAGTTCCTTGTTTTATTGTTGCCTTTGTAGTTTCTTTGATAGCAGGCATTTTGTCTATAAAACTAATGCTTAAAGTAGTAAAAAAAGCAAAATATTGGGGATTTAGTGCTTATCTTATTATTCTTTCTATATTCCTAGTTCTCAACAAATTGGTTTTCAAGTTGTTTTAATTTAGTGGCACATTTCGTGCCATTTTTTAACGAAACAAATTGCCTACTAAACCAATTATAATCTCTATTAAGTTTGATTTTTAGAACAAATGTGTTAAAATACCAGTATGGATTTATCAGGCGAAATAGACAGCATAATTTTTAGAAACGAAGAAAACGGCTATACAGTTTTAGATTTAGATGCTCACGGCGAGTTGATTACTTGCGTGGGCAAATTTCCCATGGTTAATGGTGGGGAAAGAGTAGAACTTGTTGGCGACTTTGTAAAGAATAAATACGGCGACCAGTTTTCTGTGCAAAAAGTTAATGTTTTGCCACCAAACACCGAAGAAGGTATCATAAAATATCTTTCTAGTGGGCTAATTAAGGGCATAGGCCCAGTAACAGCAAATAACATCGTTGAAAAATTTGGTGCAGACACATTGTATGTTATGGAGTTTAATCCAGCCAAACTAGCTGAAGTTCGTGGTGTGTCCAAGGCTAAGGCAGAAGTAATTGCATCTGCCTTTATGGAAGTTAAAAAAATGCAAAGCGCAGTTATGTTCTTGCAAAGTTATAACATAACCACAAATTTAGCAGTTAAAATATATAAAATTTATCAAGACAAGACCGAAGAAATCGTAAAAAATAACCCATACAAATTGGTTGAAGATGTCGACGGCATTGGCTTTTTGACTGCTGATAAAATTGCAAACAAGGTTGGAATTTCGCCAGATAGCGATTTTCGTTTTCGAGCAGGAATTATGCATATTCTAAGAGAAAACAGCGATAAAAGTGGCAATACCTATATTCTAAAAAAGACACTGCTTACCAACTTATACAACCTACTTAGCGTGGAAGAAGACCAAGACAAAGCAGACAAAATCTTGCTGAGCCTTCAACTAGACGGACAAATAAAGCAGTTTGTTCAAGACGAAGAAGAATGTGTAATGCTAACCAAGTTTTATAAAGTAGAAAGTTATATCGCAAATAAATTAGTTAGTATGAAACATACTTTTTCTAGCCATGTAATTGATGTTTCACGTGAAATAAGCGAATACGAAATGATGAACGGAATTACGCTTCATGCTAATCAAAAAGAAGCTGTGCAAATGGCGGTAAATAGTGGCGTTTGCGTCATTACTGGTGGTCCAGGAACAGGTAAAACCACCATAGTTAAGTGCTTGCTGGAATGCTTGAAAAGGCAGAGAAAGTCTGTTTTACTTCTTGCCCCAACAGGCAGAGCGTCAAAAAGACTGAGTGAAAGCACAGGCGAAGACGCAAAGACAATTCATAGAGCGTTGGACCTTGATTTCAAAAACGGCAATGGTGCATTTTTTACTCGTGACGATAAAAATCCACTTAGCCAAGATGCAATCATTGTCGACGAAGTTAGTATGGTCGATAGTGTGCTAATGGCAGCGCTAGTCAAAGCAATCAAGCCATCTGCTCAACTAATTATGGTGGGCGATAAAGACCAACTTCCAAGCGTGGGGGCAGGAAATGTGCTTAGCGATATACTAAGTTCTAAACTAATTCCAACTTGTATGCTAACCGAAATTTACCGTCAAGATAGTCATAGTTATATCATCACAAACGCACATCTAATTAACAGTGGCAAAATGCCAATTTTGGACAACTCCAGCAAAGACTTTTTCTTTGAAGAGAAACTTGACCCTACTCAAATGCTCCACACTTGTGTTGGTTTGGTCACGCTAAGACTTCCAAAATTTGCTAAAACATCTCCACAAAAAATTCAGGTTTTAGCGCCTATGAAAGCCGGTATCTGTGGCGTTGATAGCCTAAACAAAGAACTGCAAAAAATGATTAATCCACCAAACCTTAACAAAAAAGAAATTGTAACCGAAAACGTTATCTACCGTGAAGGCGACAGGGTCATGCAAACGGTCAATAACTACGAACAAGAATGGACAAGAATGACCGACGAAGGTTTTATGGAAAAAAATATGGGTGTGTTCAATGGTGACATTGGTAACATCGTCGAAATAAACTCTCAAACAGGCGAAATTGTCGTGTTGTTTGAAGATGGCAGAAAATCTATCTATCCACGAACAAACCTAGGCGAATTAGTGCTTTCGTATGCTATCACAATTCACAAAAGCCAAGGTAGTGAATTTGATGTCGCAGTAATTCCAGTAGTTAGTGGTGCAAGTGTAATTCTCACTCGAAACCTACTCTATACAGCCGTAACTCGTGCTAAAAAAATGGTTGTTTTGGTTGGTTCTAAACAAAACATTGCTCGTATGGTAAAAAACAACTATACTCAAAAACGTTACTCCATGCTCAAACAGTTTTTAATAAACGAACAACTTGCCTTCGACCAAATGTATAAATAGTTGGCATTAAATATTGAAATTAAGCCTAAATATGGTTATTATAAGATAAATCAACAAATATTTAGGAGGTCGATATGGGAGCAGGTGGAATACCAAACCATGGAACAATTATCACAACTGCAAGAAGTTTGGAAAGACAAGGAAAACCAAATTCTAAAGCGCAAAGATACAGAAATGGTGTGTTGGTGCAAGAAAGATGGTATGATAATCAAGGGAAAGCAGTAAGAAATAGAGATTATTCACATGGTGGTAATGAAGAATTTCCCCATGACCATAGTTGGACATGGAATGGAAAAAATGGTCATCGCGGAACCGAACATTTGAAACCAGATTTTCATAATTTTAAATAACATTAAGCGGAGATAATATGATGGATAAAACGCCTTACGAAATTAATAAAGAGAAAGAAAAAGATAAATTAGTAAGAAATGAATTTTTATATCATAACCAATCAAATGGAAGATATGATTTTCCAATCATAAAAAAACAAGACATCGATATAGAAAAAATTAGTTTTTTGAGTTATGTAGATGTAAAAAAAGATGATGTTGAAAATAAAGACAAAACAATACATTTTTTCACTTATGATTGGAAATTTGAAAAAGTATATGCCAATGCAGATGAAGAACTAGAAAAACTTAAGCAATATTATTGTTTGCTTAGTCCTGATTTTAGTGTGTTTACAAATATGCCTTTGGCTTTACAAATAAACAGTATTTTTAAAAATCGTTGGTGTGGTGCTTATTGGCAAAGTAAAGGGCTAAAAGTTATTCCTACAATAAGTTGGGGAGATGAAAACACATTTGATTTTTGTTTTGACGGCGTAGAAGAAGGTGCAGTTGTTGCAGTTTGCACATATTATAGAGAAAATTGTGAAAAAGAGTTTATGCTAGGCTATAACGAAATGCTAAAAAGAATTAAACCAAGTGCCATACTTTGCTACGATGAACCTTTTGATTCAATGCATGGGAATGTCAAATCCTTTCTGCCTACCACTTATGAATGGACGAAAAATCTAAACTGGAAAGACAAAATGCAGTTTTATTTTGAAAAACACAATAGAAATGTTTCTGGACTTAAGAAAAGTGATTTTAAATTTTTTAATTATGATGACCCTTATGAGAGAAAATATATCGAAAAATGTCCAGTGTGTGGGCAAAGTTGCTTTATAGACCAATATGGTAACGGCGAATGTGAAAATTGCTCGTGGAAACTTGATGCATGTAGTTTGGAATTGCCAGATAAAGTTCAATACCCTAATTTGGTGTCACTAAATAAGGCAAGAAAATTATACAAAGAGCATAAAAAATTCAAACCTACCTTTGAAGAATTTATTGATGCACTAAATAATTATAGTGAAATGACTTTTGAATATAAAAAAGTAGTGTTCGTAATTTATATAGACCACAATAATAGAGTTCATTTATTTTGCGACGAAAAAGATGTAATTTTTGATAATATGCTAGATTTTATAAATAATGGCAACATAAATGGTAAAACTTTAAAAGATATTTGGACGAATATTACAAACATAGATTATTTACAAGGTTAAAAAAATCACCAGAATATTGGTGATTTTTTTGTATTAATAAGCAAACTTGTTAGAATCGTAAGTCATTAGCATAAATTTCTTTTATTGTTTCTTTTAATATTTTTGTATACGATGCAATCTCGTCTTCGAAATATTTATTTTCTTTTTTGATAGCAGTTTCCAAGTTTTGCATTGCTTCTTGTTTTATTATATTTTTTTGCTCGTTAATAAATGATTTTAGTTCGTCGCTATATGATTTATTGTTTATCGTTTTACCTATTGTTTCAGTTATCATAAATTTTAAGAATTCTTTATTTTTATGAAACTGATTAATGTCGTATCTGTTGTTACTAACCAAACCGAATTGAGCAAAAGTATAATCAAAATTGTATAAATTGCTTATGTCGCTTTCTCCGTAGATATAACCATTTATTCCGTAGTAGTCGCTATCTTTAAGTGTTTCAATAGTAATGCAAGGACCAAATTTTTGATTGTTTTCTTTCTTGATTTTTACAACTTCGTTTGGTTTTATAAATAAATTTTTTAGCACTTTTGATAGGTAATTTCTTTTGAAAACATTAATGTCTACTAAATCAAGCCAAGTTTTGTTATCGTAGTTTACAGTCTTATCTTGTTTTTCTTCTTGCAAAATAGAACCAAGAAATACATCTAAACTTTCTAATTTCTTTTTAAGATTTTCTTTTGAAATTTCAGCCAAGTCTAAAATTGAGTTCTTTCTTTTTTCTAGTAAAAATTTTTGATAGTTGTGAATATAGGCGTCTTCGTATTTTTTATTACCAATCTTTTTATTTTGCAAACTAGATATCATAAATCTTAAAAATTCTGTATGATAAGTATCAAATTCGTATTCATTGGTGTTTTCATTAATAATTCCATATTGACCAAATTTCATTGTTTGGACA
>CATZIR010000045.1 GCA_958420145.1 uncultured Eubacteriales bacterium
TATGTTAAAGTTTGCTGATTTTGTTAAAACTTCGATATTGCCAAGTATACAATCTTTTACTACCAAACTTCCACTATTAGAAAGCCAACTAACATCTCTACATTCATTAAGAGTGATTGCTGGATTATTGGTCTTACCTTCTTCGGCTTCAACAACTACCAAGTTTCTTATTTTGCCAAATGTGTATGTTCCAACTGTACTGTCTATTGTAACTGTTCCATATATTTCGTTTTTAACTTCTATTCTTCCAAGAATATTTTTAATGTTGCATTTTCTAGATTAACGCCACCACTAGCACTTAGACAAGAAACTGTTACATTATTTACTTTAAGTGGTGTTTCACTTGTTCCAAAAGTTGTTACACCTTTGTTTGTTGTAGATATAATATCTATATATCTGTTAAGAAATTTTTCTGGGAAAGAAATTTTTAAAACTGTGTCTCTTTTCAAGAAGAATCCATCTGGTTCTTTTACTGTAAATGTAATTTTTTTCTTTACATCATCGTAACTATATGTTAGTGTGGCTTTTTTATTTGAATCAAGTTCTCTTGTAAAGCCAATTACATTATTTACAAGTTGAGCATCTATATATTCAACCCCTTCTTCACTTTGTGTTAATTCCACATTATAGTTGCCTGCTAAAATTTCAATAGTGTATTTAGTTGATAACCAATTAATATCAAGATCTCTTACAACTGTTAGTTCAGGCTCTTTTGCTGATGTGTTAATATACGAAATACCAAATATTCTAGTATTTGGGAAAATAACTAGAACACCAGCACATACAATAATGCCAGCGAGTGCTATTCCAACTATCGTGAGAATACTAACAATTATCTTTTTTATTAATTCCATAAAGTTCCTCCAATGGTCAATCTTTATATATTCTCTTTTATTATATAATAAAAAAAATCAAAAATCAATAGTTATATAAAAAAATCGCACTTTTTTAGTGCGATTTATTCTTTATTTCAAAATACCCTTTATTCTTCTAACGCCTGCGCTACTACTTTCTTCTTTTTGTAGAACAAATTCTCCTAGTTCGCTCGTGTTGTGAACATGTGGGCCACCACAAATTTCTTTACTAAAATCACCTATTGTGTAGACTGTAACCCTGTCGCCATACTTGCTATCAAATATACCCATAGCACCAGATTTGCGAGCATCTTCCAAACTCATTTCTTCTTTTGTTACTGTTGCACCTTGCTTGATTCTAGCATTAACTTTTTCAACCAATGTTTTCTTTTCGTTGTCAGTCATTTTATGGTCTAGACTAAAGTCGAAACGAATACGCTCTGGAGTGATGTTACAGCCCCTTTGCAAAACAGTTTCACCAAACATTTCTCTAAGAGTAGCAAGCATAATGTGAGCCAAAGTGTGAGATTTTGTGTCGGCATATGATGTGCTTGACAAGCCACCTTTGAACACTTGTTCTCCAGCCATACGGCTCTTTTCTTGGTGTTCGTGATATGCTTGTTTGTAGCCTTCCATATCAACTTCGTAGCCTTTTTCTTTTGCAATTTCTTGAGTAAGCTCAATTGGGAAGCCAAATGTGTCGTATAGTCTAAATGCAGACTTGCCGTCAATCATCTTGCTATCTAGTTTGCTCATTAGTTTGTTAATTTCTTTTAGTCCACCATTGATTGTGTTAGAGAACTTTTTGATTTCTTTTTCAAGTTCGGTTAGCACAAATTCTCTTCTCGTATTCAAGATTGGGTAGTCTGTAAAGTAGTCGATGTAGTAAGATGCAACCTTTACCAAAACATCTTGCGCTATACCAATTTTTTTAGCACTGTTTAGAGAACGACGAATAAGTCTTCTTAGAACATAGCCTTGTCCAAGATTGCTTGGAGCAATTCCGTTTTCGTCACCCATAATAAACACTGTGCTACGCATATGGTCTGCAATAATTCTATATGCCCTTGTATACTCTTCACTTTCGCCATACTTATGCTCTGCATAACTACTAAGCAAATCTATTGCACCCTTAAAGCACTCAATTTCAAACACACTCTTGTAGCCATTTAGAATTGTAACTGTTCTTTCTGCGCCCATTCCTGAGTCTACATTTTTTTGTTTCAAAAGTGTTGGCTTGTCGCCTTCTTTTTCTACTTGATATTGCATAAACACATCGTTCCAAATTTCGATGTATCTACCACAACTGCAAGCTGGAGAACATTCTTTTGAACAAGGCTCTTTATCTGTTATAAAGAACATTTCTGTGTCTGGACCACAAGGACCTGTTGCGCCTGCTGACCACCAGTTGTCTTCTTTGCCTTGATAGAAAATGTGGCTCTTATCTAGTCCACAAGATGCCCAAAGATTGTAACTTTCGTCATCTCTTGGAGCAGTTTCGTCACCAGCAAAAACTGTTACTGCTAGTCTATCTTTTGGAATGCCAAGGTATTTTTCACTTGTCATAAACTCGTAACTATTCTTGATTGCTTCTTCTTTAAAGAATGCTCCCAAACTCCAAAAGCCCAACATTTCAAAAAATGTGCAGTGAGTGTTGTCGCCAACTGAGTCTATATCGTTTGTTCTAATGCATCTTTGAATGTCGCATAGTTTGTTACCACTTGGGTGCTTTGCACCAAGAAGATATGGCACTAGTGGGTGCATACCTGCTGTTGTGAACAAAACAGAACCATCATTTTGTGGAATTACTGATGCGTTTTCTATTTGTGTGTGGCCTTTAGATTTATAAAATTCTAGCCACATTGATTTTAATCCTTCTACTGTTAAATGTTTCATTTTGTTTTTCCTTTATCTTTTTGTATATTATTAACCTTATTATTTTTAATAATAGACATTTTATTGCCGTGTATATTTTAGTTATCTAACTATATTTTGTCAAACAAATTAGTCGTTGTGTTTCATAACAATAATAAATCTTAGCAAGTTTAGAATAGAAACAACTAATGCTGCCACATAGGTTAATGCTGCTGCGTTTAAAACTTTATGCACGCCTTCCATTTCTTCGCTGTCTAAAATTTGTGCATTTGATAGTATGGACTTTGCCCTGTTGCTTGCATTGTATTCAACAGGTAGCGTTACCAAGTTAAAGATAACAGACAAGCCAAAAATGATTACGCCACACCACATACAAACCATACCAGCCACGGAATTTAGACCAATATTGAGAATTAGTCCTATTACGACTAATGGCCAAAGCAATGTGCTAGAAATGTTGCACGCTCTAACGAGAAACATTCTTATTTTTACTGGTGCATAGTTTTGTGCATATTGTAGTGCGTGACCTACTTCGTGGCAAGCAACACCAATGGCTGCAACAGAAGTGCTATCGTAAACACTACTTGATAGTGACACTGTTTGTGCCTTAGGGTCGTAGTTATCGGTTAGTTCCCCATTTATTTTTTTGATTTGCACTTGTTTTAGCCCTGCACTGTCTAGTATTAGTCTTGCAACATCGCAAGCCTTCATATCGTTTTTAGACATAACTTGGCTATACTTTTTGTAGTTAAAACTAACTTTTGCCTGTGCAATAATTGCCAAAATTAGTCCTGGAATTAAGATAACTCCCATCACATAATATTCCCAATACATTTTAATCCCTCCTAAATAGTGATTTAATTTTATAGATGAATTTATAAAGATTTGCAAACAAACTTCCAACATATGTTAGAGCCGCTGCATTTAAAACTTTTTTTGTTGCTTTTAACTCTTCACTAGTAAAAATGTTATTTTCTTTTAGAACTTTATACGCTCTTTTGCTTGCATCAAGTTCAAGTGGAATTGCTACAATTTTGAATAACAAAGTCAAAAACCATAGACCTATTGCAATATAAAACAAAATTGGAGCAACAAAACTAACACTTTCTATAAACACTAAAACTAACGCAGTTATGAGTGCTATTGGAAGAAAAAAGTTTGCTATTTTCGATAGAACGCTAAAAAGTAGGTCCACAGCAAGCCAAGCAGAGTTATCATTCTTTTGCATTGCATGACCTAGTTCGTGACAGGCAACACTTATGTCTGCAACGCTTCTACCGTCTGCTACCTTTTTGCTTAGGGCAATAATGTCGCTCTTTGTTAGATATGCGTCAGTGAGTTCTCCTTCGGTTAACATCACTTTCGTTTTAAGACCATAATATTCCACGCATGCTTTAACAAAGTTAAAAGCATTAGTATTGATATCGGCTTCTTCTTGCGAGTATTTGTTGTAGGTCGAAATAAAGTAGCCGTAGCACGAACCTGCAATAATAAGTCCTACCACTAGTATTATAGAAAATATTAATATAAGCATAGAATTATTATAACATAATGAAATTCTAAAAACAATTACAATAAAATATTTTGTGAAAATTTGAAAGAATTTTAGATAATTTATATCAAAGTGTGCAATTTCTTTTTTTATTTCCATAAATAATTTGCCACCACAAAATATCTTATGCTAAAATTATTACATCATAAAGGGAGGGTTTTATGGCACAAACAAAGAAAAAATCAAATGTGGGAACAATCATTCTTGCACTAGTTTTGGTTTTGGTAATCGCTGCTGGAATAATCGTTCTATGTATTCCAAAAGATGAACCATCAAAAGTTATGCAAGTAGATATTAACCCAAGTTGCCAATTCGTCTTGAACAAAAACAATCGTGTCGTTTCGGTAAACTGCCTTAACGATGACGCACAAATTGTTCTTCAAGGCACAGACTTTGTTGGTATGACTGCTGAGCAAGCAGCACAAGCATTAGTCAAAATTTCAACCGAGGCAGGATACATAAAAGTAGATTCACAAGGTAACGTATCAACAGCAAATGGTGCAAGTAGTGTTAACATCACACTATCTGTTGGTACAGATGTAGATACAGAAAAACTTCAAAAAAGCATTGTTGACAGCGTTAACAAATACTTTGACGAAAACGGTATCATCTATGGTGCAATTTGTTCAAAAGTAGAAGGTTTTGAAAACGCTCTAAATCAACTAAGCGTTGACGCAAAAGACTTTGCAAACAAAACAGAAGCAGAAATGCTAGAACTTATGGGTAAAACATCAAAAGAACTTGAAGGCATCGCTCTTGAAAATAGAGATAAATTCTATTCCAAATACAACGAACTCAAAAAACAATTTGATGTTCAAAAATTAGAAGATACTATTACAAAAATTCAAGCACAAGTTAATGAAGCACAAAAACAAATTGATGATTTTCAAGCAAAAATCAATAAAGTTAACGATATGCCTGAAGGACCTGAAAAAGAAATAGCAAAAGCAGGTTTAGACATTGTTAATGATTCTCTCAAGCAAGCAAAAGATAGTCTAAAAGAACTTAACAAGAAACTTGACGAAGCTAAAAAGAATCTAAAAGACACAATGAAAAAACTAGAGGCTGAACTCGACAAAACAATAAAAACTTTGGAAGAAGAAAGCAAAAAAGTTTACGAAGAAGCAAAAAAAGTTTTGCAACAAAAATACGATGATACTAAAGAACTTTTAAAACAACACAAAGATTACTTTGAACAAAACAAAGAAGAAATCAAACAAAAAATAGAACAATACAGAACAAAACTCATCTAATCGTAATAAAATTATAACTTAAAGCACAAGTAAAATTTACTTGTGCTTTTTTAGTCAAATAAAATGGCATATTTTTTGGAAAATAAAGTAAAAAAAATTTTATCATTTTGCCTTTTTCTTAATAGACAAATTGGACTATTGGTGCTAACATCTAATTAATTTTATTAATTAGTGAGGTGGAAATTATGACAAAAATTATCAAAAAAAATGGTATCGTCGAAGACTTCAACGAACAAAAAATCATTAACGCAATCAACAAATCTGCAGGCAGAGTTATGATTATGCTAACTAGCGATGAACAAAAGAAAGTTTGTGATTTTGTTAAAACACAGATATTTCACCTTGATAGTGTGCCAGTTCTAAATATTCACAACTTGGTTGAAACAGCGCTAGACAGCATTAACAAAGATGTTGCAAGAAGTTATCGTGAATACCGAGACAACAAAGCGTCTTTTGCCCGTATGCTAGACAAAGTTTACAACA
>CATZIR010000046.1 GCA_958420145.1 uncultured Eubacteriales bacterium
CATTCCAAGCACTGCTGCCATACCATTGAATAGGTAAACATTCATATAGCCATCTGCTTGAGCAAATTTTGTTTTGTCTGGCTCTAATAACCAACCACTAGTTCCAGGAACACCAACTGTTCCATTGAATGTTTGCAAGATTGCCATTTTAGCCAAAGTTTCAGCAATTTGTTCTTTGCTCATACCACTTGTTGCAAGTTGTTGTATTACATTATTTTTAGTTGTTGCAATGCCTTCGCTTGATAAGTCAAGACCATTGTCATAAGTTTCTTTTGTATCTTCAAATGAGCCACGGATTACACTTGTCGTTAATCCTTGCGCGCTACCTGATTTATAAACTGCAATTAGATTAATTTTTTCACCAGATTTATCGCAAAGAGTGTTGCCATAAGGTGTGATAAGTGCGTTCATAGCCTTGATTGAACCTACTAATGCACCAGCACCATCGTATGTTGCAAACCAACCTTCTGAACCAGCAACAAATGATTCAAGAACTGAGTTTGCCACCTTAACATTGGTTATATATCCGCCTTCGCCAGTTGATTTATTGTTATCTACGTGGTCACAAATCATAACAGGACCACCTGCGCCGATAAAGTGTGAATCAATAATTTGAATATCTCTTGAACCCCAACTGTATAGAAGTGTGTTGTATGCATCAAATGCGTTAACATTTTTGAAAATATGTGAACAGTCATTTGAATATTCATTTGCACCTTCTACCATGAAGGAAATGAACCAGCGTTGAGATAGAATGTTATCGAAAGTAAAACTTGTGTTACGAAGTTTTATTGCCATAACGCCACCTGACATTAACGCATCTTCAGATTTTTGAGTATTTCCCATTAGGTGAATATTTTTGAAGTAGCCTTGTCCTTTAACTGTGCTATTAACATCACCTGAGAAACCAAATAGTGATGTGTGAACTGTTATTGCTTGACCGGCAGTTGTTGGTTTACGCACTCCGTCAACTTCTTCACGAACGATTTTAGAAATATTTTCTGCTGACAATCTAAAGTAGTTGCCTTCGATTGTGAATGTTTCTCCATCTGCAATTTGTCTGTGATAGATAAAGCCATAGTCTGACGAATGTTCGTCTTTTAGTGAACCCAAAGCAATGTCGTAGTCACTATCAGTTGGTTTTACTTCGTCTGGACCCATAAATTGAGATGCAGGAAGGTCACTATTTTTTAGAGTGATATTGTCGTGCAAAATTATTGATGAAATCTTTTGATTTAGACTAATATTGTTTGCTGTTTTATACTCTGTCCATTTACTTTCTTCGTTCATATTGTCTATTAACGAGATATCTTTTGCAGAATAAGCGTTCCAGCCGTCTACAACTTCAAATTCAAATACTCTTTCTGTTATGATTGCTTTTTCTGCATCTGTCATACCATATGGAAGCATTTTAATTTGGAATTTTTTACCTACTGCTATATCTGTAAAGTTGAATGTGTGAAGGGTGTCATCAAATGTAACATATTCTTCCACGTTGCTATCAAGCAAAGTATACTCGTCGTTATCTAAAATATAAACATTGATAATTGCTTTATATTCTGTTAATCTAACATTTTCGTTATCTTTTGTTTTAACTGCCAAAACTGGACTGTAAACAAATTCGTTATCGTCACCAACTTTGTAACTAACATTAGTGATTTCAAAGCCTTTTGTTCCTGTTGAATCTGTGTTTGTAAATTCATTTTTAAGTTTTTTGTTAGAATTGTAGTCTGTTACGAATTTTGGGTCATTAAAGCCAGTAATTGTGTATGTCTTATTTACGGTTACTTGTTTTGTTGCTTTTTTGCCTTGGTATTCAATTTCTAGAGTTTGAACTCCAATTTCGTTTGTAGAAATATCTTGAAGCACTGTGTAACCAGATGTAACTTCACTTACTGCACCACTTCTAAAGTTTAGAACAACAGTAAGTCCAGACATATCATAGTCGTCACCTTGGTAGCATACTGTTTGAACACCTTTGATTTCTATAGACTCTAGAACATCTTTAACTACGATGTTGTTGATATAAGCATTGATTGTTTTGCCATCAAGTGTGTAAGAAATTGTTAATGTTTGTTCATCAAGTAATGATGTGTTAATTGCGCTGAATGTTAGGTCACTATTATTTAGTGCTACTTCTAAACCACTATCGTATCTAACTGATGCAGTGATGTTAGATGTAACATAGTTTGTGCCATATTCAACAACTAAAACTACTCCTTGAATGTTAACTAATTCTTCAATTTCGTCGTAAACTTCTACTGGCAATTCGCAATTTTGATTTTTGTATGTGAATGTAATAACTTGGTCTGTGCCTAATTTTGTTGTATCAATTTCGTCTGCGTTATTTTCTGGAAGGCTTGTCAAATTTTCGACATCGCCATTAGAATATGTGCAAGTAATTACAACATCGCTTAGGTCCATGTTTGTGCCATACTTAACTTTCAAAGTAGATGGAGTTTTAACGCTAATTTGAGTTGCAACTCTAACTACTTGAATGTCTAGTGTTGTTTGTTTTTCTTTATATATTACTGTTAGTGTTTGTTTTCCACAATTTGTTGTATCTATTGTAGAAACAGAAATTTCGCTTTGGTGAGAAGCATAATCTATAACGCCTTTCAAACCGTTTGTATAAGAAATTTCTATTTGCAAATTTTCTAGGTTTAGCACGCCGTTGTGGTCTACTTGGGTGTCTACTGAGCCATTCACAATTTCGATTGAGTCTATTTCTAGACCTTTTACATCTTCCCAAGAAGCGACAATGTGAACTACAACGCTTGTTGTTTTTGTTATTCCATTATCTGTGAAACTAACTTCTAGAGTTTTATCGCCAATTTCGCTTGTATCAAGATTAGAGAATGAAACTTGACTATTATCAAGTGCTAATTGATTTTTTGTGTAGTGAGCAACAACTTTGAATTTACTTAGGCAAAGAGAACCATTTTGAAGAACATAGCCTGTTGTTACATCTGTAACATCAACTGGGCTGATTACGATAGATTCTAGTTCTTCATAAACGGTGGCATCAACTAATATTGTTTTGCCGTTGAACGAAATTTCAATTTGTGTGTCTCCTAAATCTTGGCTAAGTAGTCTTGCTGAGATTGTGTTGTCTTGACTAAAAGCAACATCTTCGCTTGTGTTATTTGAATAATTTACTGTGATAACTAAGTTACTCAAATCGAGTGTTGTGTTGTATTTGATTCTTGTAACTAGTCCAGACTTATATGCAATAGATGTCATTTCTTTGTATACTTCGACATCAATATTTGTTTGTTTGCCATTATAGGTTACAACTATTGTTTGAACACCAATTTTGTTGGTATCAATCTTTGTGATTGTAAGTTTGCTATTTGCAATTTCTTCTGATGTGCCGTCTGAGTAATGAACAAGTGCTGTAATACCACTATAATTATAAGTAGAACCATAAGCAATTCTAGTTAGGTAGTTACCTCTTGGTTCAATTGATTCGACAGTCTTTTTAACATTATAACTAAAGTTGATTGTCTTTCCACCAAAACTAATTGTAACAGTGTGAACTCCACATGTAGAAGTATCTGCCGTGCCAATTTCAAAGCCAGTTGAAATTTCAGCTGTTGTTCCGTCGGTGTATGACACACTAAGAACTGCATTAGAAACATCTAAAACTTCTTTGTGATATACTTCTGTTGGAATCGTTCCTGCCTTAACAGAAAAACTTTCTACTTCGGCATAAACTATTACTGTTATGCTAACTTCGTAAGCGCCGTATGTAATAGTTAGTTCTTGCTGACCAACTACTTGTGTGTTTATTCTGTCTACGATATCATAGTCTGCGCTATCTAGTTGCATTTCTTCGCCGTTAGATAGTTTTGCCATAACCACGATACTATCATAATCATAGTTACCATTATAGGCAACTGTGGTTTGATAAGAACCTTCTTGCAAGTAAATGCCAGTTACTTTTTTCCCACCACAAGCACTAAACATTATGCCTGAAAAAGCAATGACAAGCACGCTAAGCAAGTAGGCTATGAGATTTTTCTTTTTCATAAAACTTTTTCCTTCCCTTGTTCTATTTTTTGTATTTTCTATGATTTATTATACATAAAATGGCATCTTTTGCCAAATTATTTAATCTATATTGACTTCGATAATTGCTTCCGTTCCTGAGCCATTAGGTTCAACTGGTTTGATATAGATATCAAAACTACCAACATTTCTGTAACAGATGAATTGTCCATTTTTTGCAAGAGATACTATTCCCCTGTCGATTAGCGATGTATCATTGATTTCGTATTTTACCGTGTCTTCCTTGGTTTCGATGTCACCACTTTTGTATGTTACAAGTGGAATTAGCGAAAGTGGAACATATTTTCGTTTGACCGTTACGCCATTTACTGTTTCTTCTGTCTCCAAGCAATACTGAAAATGAATAGTTAGAGAATAAAGGTGGTTTCCTTCTTCGTCTTGACCTTTGCTTTCAAATGTGAACATTCGCTTGTCTTCGGCTTCTACACTCATTTCGATAGACTTTATGTAGTTGGTTGGTTGATAGACTTTTATTTTCATTCCAAAAAAGCCTATGACGACAATAGACGCTAAGTATATTAAAATAATCATTAGTGTAGTTGATTTTTTCATACTATTTTTCCTTATAATAAAGTTTGATTCTTGTGTAGAAGAAGTAAATTCTAAGAGCGCAGAACACGATAGAAATTAGAAGCAACTTGACAAACACTACTTTGATGTTTTCTTTCATTAAAAAGAAACTAACAAAGGCAAATATTGCTGATGCTAAAAATGCAATGAGTGTGCTTTTGGTTTCGTTTGGGTTCTTTTCTTCTTTTCCTGTGGTTTGATAGAGTCGGTTTTGTGGGTTCATCAAATCTAGTTCGGCACTCCAATAAATGTGTGCGATATAAACTAGAATTAGCGATAGTGTGAGCAATATAGTTGCCATAACGCCGATGTGAGCAAACACATCTATCATGATAGTAGAAGCAATGATAGACACTATACAAATGCAAGCGTTTGTTACTAGTTTGCTTGTTAGTGGAATACCAAATGCCACTGGCACAATTTTGTTTAGATATGCCGAGTTACCTTCGCTACTATAACTGCTTGCTAGCATAACATTTGATGATAACATCATAAGCAAAATAATTAGAATGTTAAACGCAATGCCCATATAGTTGCCTAAAATTTTTGTGTCCATTGCTGCAATGATTTTATTTTGAAGGAATATGGCGATTGGTGTTAAAATGGCAACTACCAAAATGCTATAAATTATTTCTGGCGTTCTTAGTTCTCTCTTTGCTTGTTGAATAACAGAAGATGCGAACGAATTTCTCTTTTTGTTTTTTCTAGGTTTTTTGTTTTCGTCTTTTTTGTATTCAAAAGGCGTGCTTACCATTTTTAAGAACAATGGCTTTGATAGTAGAATAATAAGTCCTACGCAAACTCCAATAATTCCCACAATAACGCCAAAAGTGATAAGGTTTGTGGTATTAAAGAGCCTAAACGATGTTGAGTTGTAGACCATTCCTGTTAGGAATTGCAAGAAGTAGTCGAACACTACAAACACACTAGCAAAAGATTTTAGGAAATCTTGAATGGACCAATATATTTTACCCCAGTCACGAACTAAGTCGATATCTTCTGGAATTAATCCAATAACAAATATAACTCCCACCGTTACTGCACCAATAAACAGTGCAATAACAATAAATTCTAGTGTTTTATGTTTTTTGAGCAAAGTTGTTATCCACATGGCTGGAATAGAAAGTAGTCCACTAATCACAACTCCCAAGGTGGTTACAATTAGTAGTGCCACAATGCTCCAAACAAAGTATAGAATAGACAACTTCATAATTAGACCATAAGCAATAAAGAATGGGAAAATGTAGTTGATGTTTTTTAGTAGTTCGTAGATGTAGCAAACTATTAGTTTAGAAGCAAATATCTTGCTATCGCTTGTTGGCATAGTCATTA
>CATZIR010000047.1 GCA_958420145.1 uncultured Eubacteriales bacterium
ATATGGTTCATGAGCAAAATAGTTACGAAGCCGACAAGGAAACCGTCATCTACGAAAAAGTAAAACCACAAAAAAAGTTAAAGCGAACCAGCAAAATTTTTGTTTGTATTGCTTGCGCAATCGCTGTTTTAATGGGAACACTTGGCATAATTAACACCGTTAAAATTAACAACCTAAATTTTAGCAATGTTTCCAAGGCAGAAGAGATTGCAAATGTGGGCAAAGAACTGGTTAAAATCGACCAAGCAATCGAAGGAATAACCAGCGAAGACGCAGTTAAAGATAACGCACAAAATGGTGGAATGGAATCTGTAACCACCACCGAAAAAATAGAACTAATCGAAAAAAATAATGTTGTGGAGCACAAAGGAAGAACAAGTTCATTTGATAAAATTTGTAACTTTATAATTCATTTCTTTGGGGGCTAATGTGAACACAATTCATTCCACCTTTTCATTACAAAAGAGGCTAATAGCAAGTTTGGTGCTAATAGCCTCTTTGTTTGTTCTACTGTTTGGAAGGTTGCTATATCTTCAAATTTTTAATGCAAAAACTTTGCAAAATAGAGCAGAAGAGCAGTGGACAAGGGACTTGCCTTTGTCTGCCACTCGTGGAACAATCAAAGATAGAAACGGCGTAAATCTCGCCGTGAGTTACACAAGTTATGATGTCTATGTTAGGGCTAGCAATGTGGTGAGTCCCGAAGATGTTGCCAAAGTACTTAGCGAAAATTTGGGCGTCGACTACGACAAAGTGTATAAAAAAGCCACTAACACGAAAATAAGCGAAAGTTTGATAAAACTATCGGTAGAACAAGATGTTATCAAAAAGATAAAGCAAAGTGGCACAAAGGGTATATATTTTAGCGAAAATACAAAACGATACTACCCTTTTGGCGACCTATTATCGCAAGTTATTGGCTACACGACAATAGACAACATCGGTCAGTCTGGGCTAGAACTATACTACGACAAATACTTAAAAGGAATTGATGGTTACTCGCTCGTTCAAAGCGACATCAAAGGTGGGGAACTAGACAACACACTAAATAGTTATGTTAATTCAATCGCAGGTTGCGATTTAACACTCACAATCGACTATCGAATACAAATGCTTTGCGAACAAGCATGCAACAAGATTATGCAAGACCATAACCCAAAAAGTGCCAGTATGATTGTTATGGACCCAAAAACTGGCGAAATTCTTGCTATGACAAACAAACCTAGTTTTTCGCTAAATGATATACCTAGAGATGACGTTCCAACTTTAATGAGCAGGAGTAAAAATCTCAACATTGTAGATGTCTACGAGCCGGGTTCTACATTCAAGGTGCTAACCACTGCTTCGGCTCTCGAAGAAAAAGCAACAAGTCTAAACGACCGTTTTTATGACCCTGGGTATAGAATTGTCGACGGTCAAAGAATAAATTGTTGGCGACTACACGGTCACGGCAGTCAAACAATGGTAGACGGTCTAAACAACTCTTGCAACAGCGTTTTTGTAGATTTATCACTAAGACTAGGCGAAGAGAAAATGTATTCATATTTTGACAAATACGGCTTTGGAAAACTAACAAATGTAGACTTTGCAGGCGAAAGCGCAGGCATTGTGATGAATAGAGAGACTGCACAAAAAGTTGACCTTGCTCGTATGGGATTTGGGCAGGCGATTGCCGTAACACCTTTGCAACTAATTAGAGCCGAGTGTTCTGTTTTTAATGGTGGACTACTAATGCAACCATACTTTGTAAAATCAATTTCTAACTCTTACAACAACTATATCAAAACATTTAGTCCAACTGTTGTAAATAGAACGGTTAGCAAAGACACTAGCGATAAAATTAACTATATGATGGAACAAGTCATCGACAACGCAAACGCAATCAATGCCTTTATTCCGGGCTATAGAGTAGGTGGCAAAACAGGAACATCTCAAAAGTATGAAAACGGCAAAATAAATGGCAAGTATGTTTCGTCTTTTATTGGCTCTTTTCCAGCAAACGACCCAGAGTATGCCATCTTGGTGGTAGTTGACGAACCTACAAGTGGTGCATACTACGGCTCTATTGTAGCAACGCCATACGCAAAATTAGTTATCGAAGGAATTATTGACTACAAACAGATTCCACCAACCGAAGACATTGTGGAGCAAACCAACGCTATGGCACTCAATATCGAAATGCCAAACCTTGTTGGAATGTCACTTACTAAAGCCATTCAAACAATTAATAGATTAGGACTTCAATACGAAAGTGACGGCGAAGGCGGAATAATCACCAAACAATACCCAAAGGCAGGCACAATGATGTTTAATAACGGAATTTGCTACATCTCAACCGAAAAAAATCAACCATAGAAAGGTTGATTTTTGTTTTTATCGTTCATCGCTTAAAAATAATGTCCTATTATAAATTTTTAAGACTTTTTTTGCTTTTGACAAGTTTTTCGTTTGTTTTGCATTAATATATAAGTATGGAACTCAAAAAACTGATTAGTGAAGTAGTTATCAATCAAAAATTAAATTTTGACGAAAATATTCAAGTAGAAAACATTTGTATGGACAGTTCAAAATGCACTAAAAACTCACTATTCTTTGCCATTAATGGAACTAACACAAATGGTGAATTATATGTAAGCAATGCTGTTAAAAATGGGGTTGTTGTAGTTGTTGCCGAACACAAGATAGACAACTTGAATGTTTGCCAACTTATTGTGGACAATACCCGAAGTGTAATGGCTAAAATGAGCGCCAATTTTTATGACAACGCACATAAAAAACTAAAAATCATAGCAATAGTCGGCACAAACGGAAAGACAAGCACAGCCCATATTTTAGGCTCAATTTTGTCTTACGCAAACAAGAAAGTTGGAATAATCGGCACAAATGGCTGTTATATCTGTGGCAAAAAAATAGAAAATGACATGACCACGCCTGACCCAATCGAACTACACAAACTGTTTTACGATATGAGCCAAGTGGGTGTGGAGTATGTTATTATGGAAGCAAGCGCCCACGCAATTTATTTGCATAAGTTAGACGGAATACGAACAGAATGTGCTATTTTCACTAATTTTAGCCAAGACCACTTAGACTTTTTTGGCACAATGGAAAATTATAAGCAAACTAAACTAAGTTTTTTCTCTCCCAAGTTCACTAAATGTTGCACAGTTAATGTAGACGATAAAGTTGGCCTTGAAATTTTAAACTCAACTTCTTTGCCTTGCATAACTTTTGGTATTAAAAATCCAAGCGATATTTTTGCTGTTAATATTTCTATGGACCTAAAAGGTAGTGAATTTGTTGTGAACGCATTTTACGATGTTTATCAAATAAAAACCAATCTTACTTGCCTGTTTAATGTCTACAATATTCTAAGTTGCATAGCGTGTGCTAGTTTCTTAGGGATCACAAGTAGTGTTATAAAAAAAGCATTAACAAACATTTCGCAAATTGCAGGACGTTTTAATGTTATCGACCTAAAACAGAATTTTAATATCGTCATCGACTATGCCCACACGCCAGAAAGTTTGAAATCTCTTCTTCAAAACATCAAAATTTTAACAAAATCAAAAATAATAACGGTGTTTGGTTGTCCTGGTAATCGTGACGAATTAAAACGAGAAATTATGGGAGAAATTGCAGGGAAATATAGCGACTTTTGCGTTATTACAAGCGATAACCCACAGTTTGAAAATAGTTATCGAATTATGAGACAGATTGAGCAGGGTGTTTACAAAACAAACTGCCCATACAAATTGGTGGACGACAGGGAACAAGCCGTAGGCTTGGCTCTAAGTTTAGCCCAAGCAAAAACTACCGTTTTAATTGTAGGAAAGGGCGTAGAAGACTACCAAAACATCAACGGCGAGTATATTCCGTATAGTGACCAAAAAGCAGTTGAAAAACAACTACTAATTGCTAAAAAACTAAAACTAGAAAACAAGTTCTTGTACTAAAATTTGACAAAATGCAATAAAATGTAACAATAACTATATAATTTTTCTCTCTTTGCACAACATACAATTAAAAGAGGGAAATTTTTTATGAATAGGATTTTTAGTGCCATTTTAGTTGCCTTTGTAGTCGGTCTTGTCGTATCTCCAATCGTCATATTTTTAGCAAAAAAATTAAAAGCAAAACAAAACATATACGAATATGTCGATATGCACGCATCAAAGCAAGGCACTCCAACGATGGGCGGAATTGGTATTCTTATTGCACTCATTGTAGGTTCAATTCCTTTCTTTACTCAAAACAATAGGCTTGCTTGTGTGACGCTACTAATTACCATTTGCTTTGGAATTTTAGGTTTTTTAGACGATATTCTAAAAATTGTCCACAAACAAAATTTAGGCTTAAGAGCCTATCAAAAAATTATTGGACAAACTGCCATTGCACTAATTGTAACCATATTTGCCTACAAAAATGGCTTTGTCGGTAGCGAAATTATGCTACCATTTAGTCTAAAAACTATCACTCTTGGTTGGTGGTTTATTCCATTTTGCTTGTTTGTGTTTTTGGCAACAGTCAACGCAGTAAATTTGACCGACGGGCTAGATGGACTTGCTGGTGGTGTGAGTTTATCTTACCTAATTGGCTTTGTGTTTGTGTGCTACATAGTGCTAACAAAACTAGTTCCAACTATGCAAACCGAAATGCAACTTGAACAAATGAATTTGCTTGTTATTGGTGGTGCAGGAATAGGGGCACTACTTGCATACTTGCTGTTTAATTCTTTCCCAGCACTAATCTTTATGGGTGACACAGGTTCTTTGGCTCTTGGTGGGCTAATTTCCTGCCTTGCAATATTTTTAAGACAGCCACTACTCATACTAATAATCGGTCTATGCTTCGTTGTTAGCGCACTTAGTGTGTGCATACAAGTAGTGTGGTATAAACTCACAAAAAAGCGAGTGTTTTTAATGGCACCATTTCATCATCACTTAGAGAAAAAAGGATTGAATGAAAGCAAGATAGTCGTCATATATATAGTTGTAACAACTATATTAAGTGTGGGCGCTATCTTACTAACCTTGTTAATATAAACAAAAATGCTCTCACTTATGGGAGCGTTTTTTATGAAATACAAAAACAAGAATGTGTTGATTGTGGGCTATGGCGAAAGTGGGAAGTCTAGCCAAGAGTTTTTGCTAAGCCACAAGGCAAATGTCTTTTTGTATGACGACAACAAACAAGTTTTTAACTCTCTAAAATTTGATGACAAAAAAGTGACAATACTTGAAAAATACGACGAAGAAATAATCAAGCAATTCTACTTTGTTGTTTTATCTCCGGGGGTTAGCAAATATAGTGAAATTATAAAACTAGCAACTTTTAATAATGTGCCAGTAATTAGTGAATTACAACTTGGGCTAGACAATGTAAAGGGACGAGTTATCGCAATCACTGGAACTAACGGAAAGACCACGACGGTTAATCTTTTAGAACAAGTCTTTAACTATGCCTATAAACGAAATTATATGGTCGGTAATGTTGGAAATCCCATAACCAAGTTTGTTAGCCCTTTTAGAGCCAATTATTTGGTCGAAGTGAGCAGTT
Source organism: uncultured Eubacteriales bacterium (assembly GCA_958420145.1). Classification (GTDB taxonomy): domain Bacteria; phylum Bacillota; class Clostridia; order Christensenellales; family UBA1242; genus CAKVNM01. The sequence goes on from CATZIR010000047.1 coordinate 5,560, forward strand.
TTCAACTAGAAAGCACCGAAATGAAGCCAAACATTGCATGCTTACTCAACATCACACCAAACCACTTAGACAGACATTTTAGTTTTAGCGAGTATATGCAAACAAAGTTTAAAATTTTTAAAAATATGTCTAGTCACGGCACATTAGTTTTGAACTATGACGACGAAAATCTTAGAAAATTGCACACAAAAAAGGTTGATATCTTTGATAAAACATACGAGATAAGACCAAAAATTGTTTGGTTTAGCATTAAAGACGAAGTTGACGGTGCATTCCTAAAGGGTGGCACAATTTACTTTAGGCAAGGCAGTAAAATCACAGAAATTTGCAAACAAAGTGACATCAAAT
>CATZIR010000048.1 GCA_958420145.1 uncultured Eubacteriales bacterium
TTTTCAAATATAACATTGTCGCTGTGTTGAACAACTCTAATGTAGTCTTGTTGGGTTCTAACTGTCCACGCAATTAGTGGAAGGTTAGCATATTTTTTTACAAACCTGTTAGGTAAATTTTTTTCGCAGTAAGAAATGAAATCTGGGCAAGAAACTTTGTTGAATTTTAATTTTCTTAGTGCTTGTTTTTTGATAAAAGGCATTTTGTCGCACTTAAAATCGCAAGATTTTTGACCACGCCAAATATGTGGAGCATTATTTTTGAACCATTCCAAACTAAATGGATTAATACTTTGAATTGCATATTCGCCTTTATAGTCTTTTAGTAAGTCGTATACTTTCTTTTCAAGTTCACCAACATTTTCTAGTTGTTTTAGTTCTATTAGTAGTGGTGTTCTGCCTTGAACCATATTTAATGTTTCTTCTAGCGTAGGAATGGTGTATTCTGTGCCAAAAAGATTGCAACTTTCTAGGTCAATTTTGGTGATTTGAGAAGCATATTTGTCTTTGCCACAAACTCTTTTTAGGTTGTCGTCGTTTAGGCAAACCACTGTGCCGTCGCCAATAAGTCTAACTTCTAATTTTATAGGGTAGTTTTCCTTTATCGCATTTTCGTATGCACCAAGGCTATTTTCTGGGAATTCTTCGTTATGAAGCCCCCTATTTGCGATGTATTGATTGCATAGCCAACTATCAAAAATATTTTGTTCCATTATTAACTCCTAAGTGTATATATTTTATCAATTTATAACAAAAATAGCAAGTGATTGAGCAGTTTATTTTAAGTAGTAAAAAGCATTTGCAAAAAATACCTTCTTTTTATATAATATACGCATACATTAGGAGAATTTATGGCTGAAAATAGACAAAGTCTAATTAGAAATTTTTGTATCATAGCGCATATCGACCACGGCAAAAGCACACTAGCTGATAGACTACTAGAATACACAGGCACTGTTGCAAAAAGAGATATGGAAAGTCAACTACTTGATAGTATGGACCTAGAAAGAGAAAGGGGAATAACTATCAAACTGACACCTACAAAAATGAATTATGAATATGAAGGCAAAACATACGAACTTAATCTTATCGACACACCGGGGCATGTGGACTTTACCTACTGAGTTAGTCGTAGTTTGGCTGCTTGCGAAGGCGCGATTTTGATTGTAGATGCAAGTCAAGGAGTAGAAGCACAGACACTAGCAAATTTGTATTTGGCTGTAGAAAATAACCTAGAAATTATACCAGTAATAAACAAGATAGATTTGCCTAGTGCCGACATCGAAAATACAAAGAAAGAAATTCGAGATATTATTGGACTAGACCCAGATAGAGCGCCACAAGTAAGTGCCAAAGAAGGCATTAACATCAAGGAAGTGTTAGACAGAATTGTAACAGATTTTCCTTGTCCAAGTGGAGACGAACAAAAACCACTAAAAGCACTAATTTTTGATAGTTACTACGATAACTACAAAGGTGCTATATGTATGGTTAGAATAGTGGACGGCAGTGTTAAGGCTGGTGATAAAATAAAGATGTGGACAACTGGAAAAGAATACGATGTTGTCGAAGTTGGAAAGTTTGTTCCGCACCCAAAAGAATGTAGTGAACTCCTTGCTGGAGAAGTAGGTTATATTGCTGGCAGTATTAAAAATGTTTGCGACACAAAGGTGGGTGACACCATCACTAATGCTCTCAATCCTTGTGATAAGCCACTAGAAGGCTACAAGGAGGCGGTTAGAGTTGTATTTTGTGGAATATTTCTAAGCGACGGAAGTAAGTATCAAGAACTTAAAGATGCACTTGAAAAATTGCAACTTAATGACGCTGCACTAAGTTACACGCCAGAAACATCGCAGGCACTTGGCTTCGGTTTTAGATGTGGCTTTTTGGGGCTACTTCATATGGAAATTATAACCGAAAGACTAGAAAGAGAATTTGACCTTGACATTATCACAACTGCGCCAAGTGTGTCGTATCATGTCTACACAACAAAGGGCGAAATGCTAGAAATTTCAAATCCAGTAAACTTGCCACCAGTTGTAGAAATTGACAGAATGGAAGAACCTTGGGTGAAAGTGGAAATCTACACGCCACCAGAATATGTTGGCTCGCTTATTGACCTATGCATAGAAAAGCGTGGCATACAAAAGAATCTAAAATATGTTGATGAAAAGCGTGTTAATCTAACATTTGAAATCCCACTAAACGAAATCGTTTATGACTTTTTCGACAGTCTAAAATCTCGTAGTAAAGGTTACGCTAGTTTGGACTACGAACTACTTGATTATAGACCAAGTGACCTTGTTAAAATGGACATTTTATTAAACGGCGAAACTTGCGATGCGCTATCAATAATTGTGCATAGAGATAAGGCTTATCCAAGGGGCAAGGCAATAACCGAAAAACTAAAAGAAGTTATTCCAAGACAGATGTTTGAAATTCCGGTTCAAGCAGCGATTGGCAATAAAATTATTGCCAGAGAAACCATTAAGGCACTACGAAAAGACGTACTTGCTAAGTGCTATGGTGGTGACATAACCCGAAAGAAAAAGTTGCTAGAAAAACAAAAAGCAGGCAAAAAGAGAATGCGTCAAGTTGGCTCTGTTTCTATTCCAAGCGAAGCCTTTATGAGTATTCTAAAAATATAAAAAAACTGTTGACAAATATTTATATTTGTTGTAAAATAGCAAAGTCTTAAATTTTAAGCGGTTTTTTTGTGGTCTAGCCCATCACATTAGCCAAGGTGAGTTTAAAGTTTAATTAGAATAATTAGGAGAAAATTAACAATGAAAACATATATGCCAAAAGAGGCAACCATTGAAAGAAAATGGTATGTGGTAGATGCTAGTGGAATGCCACTAGGTAGAGTTGCTAGTCAAGTTGCATCTATTTTGAAAGGAAAAAATAAACCAACTTATGCTCCACACATGGACACTGGTGACTACGTAATCGTTTTGAACACAGACAAAATCGTTTTAACAGGTAAAAAACTTGAACAAAAAATTCATTTCCAACCAACAGGTTACATCGGTAACGCAAAATATATTGGTTACAAAGAAATGATGGCAAAAAATAGTGACGAAGCACTAAGACTTGCAGTAAAAGGTATGCTTCCAAAAAATACACTTGGTAGAAAGATGATTAAGAAATTAAAAATCTATAAAGGTGCTGAACACAATCACGAAGCACAACAACCAATTGCTATTACACTTAAAGGAGGAGTAAGATAATTATGGCTACTAAAAAAGCAGAAAAGAAAGTTTTAGAACCACTAAACACTGGTAGAAGAAAAAAGAGTATCGCTCGTGTTAGAATTACTCCAAACGGAACAGGTAAAATCGTTATTAACGAAAGAGAACTAAATGACTACTTTGGTCTTGGAACACTACAACAAATCGTTAAACAACCATTAGTTCTAACAGGATTAGACGGAAAAATGGACGTTACAGTTAACGTTTATGGTGGTGGTCTAACAGGTCAAGCAGGCGCAATCCGTCACGGAATTGCAAGAGCATTGGTTGTATACAACGAACAATACAAAGCAGAACTTAAAAAGGCTGGCTTCTTAACAAGAGATAGCCGTGCTAAGGAACGTAAAAAATACGGTCTTAAAAAAGCAAGAAAATCTCCACAATACAGCAAGAGATAATATTTGCAATTATATCAAAACGGAAAGTTTATTCTTTCCGTTTTTTTGTGCAAATGTTCAGTTGTTTATGAAAATAATTATATATAAATAGATGTGTTTATCTTGAAATAAATATATCAATAATTTTGCATTATGACAGTCGATAATAAAATAGTGATAAATTCTGTCAATATAAAATGGCTGTTTTTGAATTGGTATTAAAAAAGGAGTGATACAAATAGTAAAACTCCTTTTTTATGTAAACCATCTTGTGCTTTTGTTATGCTCCTGTTGCTATAACAAGAATTATTAAGTAGAAAAATATAAATACTGCTGGAACGATTAATGAATAAAGCCAACCCTTCATAAAAGTTTTTCTTGAAACAGTTCCTTCTGGATATGAGCAAATTCCAATAATTAGACCAATCAAACCAATCAAAACACCAAGCCAGAAACCAAGTGCAGTTTTGCTTTGTTTGTATTCTTGTCTTTCAGTAATCGGTGCTTCTTTTACTCTAACCCCACAATTAGCACAGATTTCTGCGTTGTTGTCAATTTCCTTTCCACAATTATTACAAAACATAAATTTTCCTCCGTATAAAAATTATCTACATGCATATTATATAAGTAGAATTCTACTTAGTCAAGTAATTTTAGTAGAATTCTACTATAATTTTTGTATGAAGTTTAAGGAAAGATTGAAAGAACTAAGAATAGAAAAATCTTTGTCTCAACAACAACTAGCAAAAGCGATAGGCGTAACTCAAAAAGCAATAGATTTTTGGGAAAAAGGCATAAATGAGCCAAAAGTAAGTTATGTTTGGTCGTTGGCAAAATTTTTTGATGTTTCGGCAGATTATTTGATTGGATTAATTGACTAAAATTAATCCATTTTTTATTAAAGAATTTAGAAAAAATATGATTAGAATTTTAGTGCATTTTAAGATTATTTGTTTATATTTGCTCACAAATATGGTAAAATAATCATAGGAGATATTTATGGAAAACGAAGAAATTTACGATATGATTATTGTTGGTGGTGGTCCTGCTGGACTTACTGCTGGACTATATGCTTGCAGAGCAAGACTTAAAGTTTTATTATTTGAAAAATATGTTTTTGGTGGTCAGGTCGCTAATACCTACGAAATTAAAAACTACCCAGGTTTTGACACCATTACTGGTCCAGAACTTGTAGAAAAAATGCAAAAGCAAGTGGAAGCATGTGGACTAAAAACAATCAACGACGAAGTTTTAGATTATGACTTTAAGGGCGATATAAAGGTCGTTAAAACTGAATATAGTGGCACATTCAAAGCAAAAACCATAGTGCTTGCAATGGGTGCAGACGCTAGAAAACTTGGAGTTAAAGGCGAAGAAAAACTAAAAGGCAAAGGAGTATGCTACTGTGCAATTTGCGACGGCGCATTATACCGTGACAGAGTTGTTGCTGTTGTTGGTGGTGGCGATAGTGCTATGGAAGATGCTACCTATCTAACCAGTGTTGCTAAAAAGGTTTACCTAATTCACAGACGAAACGAATTTAGAGCGCAACAAATTTTACAAGATAAAGTTATGGAACTTGTAAAGCAAGGCAAAATTGAACTTGTTTTAGAAAGTGGAATAGATGAAGTTTATGGTGAAAATTTCGTAGAAGGAATAAAAGTTAAAAACTTTACAACAGACGAAATTAGAGATATTAAACTTGATGGCGTATTTATCACTGTTGGTCGTGAGCCAGACACTGTTTCGATTGATGCAATAGAAAAAGATGAGAAAGGTTACATTTTGTCTAACGACAGTATGGAGACAAATATCAAGGGCGTTTATGTCGCTGGAGATTGCAGAAAAAAAGAGCTAAGACAAATAGTTACTGCTTGCAGTGATGGTGCAATCGCAGGGACAAAAGCAAATATATTTGTCAAAGCAATGAATAGAAATAAGTAATAAAAAAAACTAAATACAAAATGGAGAAAAAAATGTCTCCTTTTTGTTTTTGTTGCCGTCTTAGTATACTAAGAATAATACATTATAAAATATATACGTGTGTATTTCCTATGTATGGAGCGATATATTTTGAACCATAACTTATAAGCATATTTTCATGTTATGTAAGCATATTTTCATATTATGTAAGCACATTTTATATTAATCTTAGTTTACTAAGACTGTTTTTTATTTTCTATTCAAAAATAAGTAACTTTTTGGGAGTAG
>CATZIR010000049.1 GCA_958420145.1 uncultured Eubacteriales bacterium
AAAGTTTAGATACAGGTGAGCGTTCTAATTTATGTTCACTCAATTTATGTCATTCCACAATAAACAAGAAAGTTGGCGACAAGTTTAATATTATCGAAACTTGTGGCGTTGAATATGAAGCAGGTGGCTCACAAAAACCATACTTTAAGAGTGAAGATTATAATTTGCTTAACATTGGCTCCACTAGTGGTAATGCTGAATGTCTAGGCAAAGGCAATGTTAAAGTTTTCGTTTTGCTAAAAGCCAGCGAAGACGATGTTTTAAAGAAAGAAGTTGTCGTAAACATTAGTGAGAAAATAGTTTATCCTACTTTTGTAGATTTAGAAAAGTCTAGTGTGACAATGCTATGTGGTGGCAGTGCAAGTAACAAACTTACGATGTCTGAAAATGCTAACTCGTTAGTGTCGGTTTCCTACAAAAACGGTCTTGTTACATATGACTATAAAACTGGAACTATTAAAAGTAATGGTTTGGTTGGTGAAGATGTAGTAACTATTGAGATAGACAAAAGCAAAACTGAAAAGTTTAAGTTGCAATTCAAGGTTATAGTTTTAAACAAAAGTGAAATTGAGATAACACAAACTATCAACAAGGGTGAAACTGTAAAAATTAGTTACGAAAATTTGCTAAAGACTGATACTGGATTAATAATGTGTGAGCCGGTGCTAAGTAGTAGCAATATCAATATAGAAGAAAGTGACTACGGATTTGTTGTAGTGACTGGTATAAGTGCTGGTGAGTGCATCGTGACCATCAACGACGGTGTAAATTATGTTAAAATAAAAATCATTGTGCAGTAAAATATTTTGAAAATATTAAAGAGTGGTATAAAATTATAAATGGAGAGAAAATATGAAAAAATTTATTGCAGAATTTAGAAAGTTTATTGCTCGTGGCAATGTTGTTGATATGGCTGTCGGCGTTATTATAGGTAGTGCATTTAGTGCAATCGTAACAGCACTAACTAACAAAATTATTATGCCATTTATCAATCTTTTATTGTCACTAGGTGGCGAAAATGGTCTAGAAAAGGCATACACATTCCTAAAAGTTGTTAAAGACGCCAATGGCGAAATAGACTTAACAAAGAGTATCTACATAGATTGGGGTGCATTCATCACAGCAATCATCAACTTCTTCCTAATCGCATTAGTTTTGTTTATTATTATGAAAGCATTTACTAAGGCTGACGAAATGGTTAAGGGTGCAATTAAAGACGGTCTAGACAAAGACTTGCAAAAAGAAAGAAAAGAAGTTAGAAAACAAGCCAAACTAGAAAAGAGACCTTTTGCAGAGGTTTGGAAAGAACACGAAGCAGAAAAGGCTAGAATATTAGCAGAGAAAAAGGCTCAAGAAGAAGCAAACAAACCAAAAGTAGAAACACAAGAAGAACTTTTGAAAGACATTCGTGACTTGCTAAAACAAAATCAAGTGGAATTACTAAACAGTGAACCACAAGAAAAATTAGCAGAGCCAGAAAATAAATAATAAAAAATGGAGTATTAACTACTCCATTTTTTTTACTAATTTTCCGTTTTCCATAACATAAACTCGTTTTTTGTTTATGGCAATTTTCTTTTCGATTTGCTCGCCTAGGCTTAGCCCGTTCATTTGTGCTAAACTCATTAGATAGATTGCAACATCTGCCAGTTCTAAGCCAAAATCGTCTTTTTGATTTTTCCAAGCGTCGTATGCTTCGTCGACTTCGCCACGAAGATACCTAAACTCTTGCTCCACATCGGTTCTGTTAAAATGTTTGTCTAATTTGTTTTGCCAAACTTGTTTTTGCATTTCGTCAATAGTCATTTTTACTCTCCTAACATCATTTTATCATGCCACAAATTTCTAGTCAAGTTAAGCAATAGTTGATAATGATTTGCAAAAAGTTTATCATAATGATAAAATACTAGGTATATTAAGGAGAAATTATGGACTGCAAATTAGTAGAAGCAAAATGGCAAAAATATTGGGACGACAATAAAATTTATAAATTTAACAAAGATAGAGCAGATAAAAAATATTACTTGCTAGAAATGTTTAGTTATCCAAGTGGCGCAAAATTGCATTTGGGTCACTGGTGGAATTTTGGGCTTAGTGACAGTTTTGGTAGATTTAAGCGTATGCAAGGTTACGAAGTTTTTCAACCAATGGGCTTTGATGCGTTTGGCTTGCCAGCGGAAAACTACGCCATTAAAACAGGTATTCACCCAAGCGACAGCACACACAAAAACATTGCTGTTATGGAACAACAACTAAAAGGTATGGGAGCAACTTTTGACTGGGATTACGAAATCAAAACTTGCGAACCTAACTACTACAAGTGGACACAATGGCTATTTTTGAAACTGTATGAAAAAGGTCTAGTATATCAAAAATATGCGCCAGTAAATTGGTGTCCTAGTTGCAATACGGTTTTGGCAAACGAACAAGTTGTAGACGGCAAATGCGAGCGTTGTGATAGCGTTATTGAACACAGAAAACTAACTCAATGGTTTATTAAAATCACAGACTATGCAGATAGACTTCTTGACCACTCAAAGTTGGATTGGCCAGAAAAAACTATCACATTGCAAAAAAATTGGATTGATAAATCTATCGGTGCAGAAATTGTTTTGAAGATAGATGGCAAAGACAGTGAAATTAGAGCGTTTACAACAAGACTAGACACATTGTTTGGAGTTACTTTTGTTGTGGCTGCTCCAGAACACCCTATGGTTGACGAACTTGTAACAAAAGAAAATCGTCAAGCCGTAGATGACTACATTAGTGCGTCAATCAAAAAAAGTGAAATAGACAGAACTAGCACATCTAGCCCTAAAACTGGTGTGTTTACAGGCAGTTATGTTATCAACCCACTAACAAAAGAAAAAATACCAGTGTTTGTTGGCGATTATGTTATAGCGTCATACGGCACAGGTGCAGTTATTGGCGTTGGTGCGCACGACACTCGTGACTACGACTTTGCAAAGCGTTTTAACCTACCTATAAAACAAGTTATTGCAGACAAGAACGGCAAAGAAACAGTTTTGCCATTCACAGAAAAAGGTCTGCTTGTTAATAGTGGCGAATTTACGGGGCTTGATAGCGACACAGCCATTTTGAAAATGGTTGAAAAACTAGAAGAACTAAAACTCGGTAATAAAAAGATTAATTATAGGCTTAGAGATTGGTCGGTATCTCGTCAAAGATACTGGGGTTGCCCTATTCCTATGGTTCATTGTGAAAAATGTGGCACAGTGCCAGTTCCATATGAGGACTTGCCAGTTAAACTACCATACGATGTTGACTGGACACCAAAAGGCACAAGCCCACTTGCTGGAAATGATGAGTATATGAATTGTGTTTGTCCAAAATGTAAGGGAAAGGCTCGTCGTGACCCAGATACACTAGACACCTTTATGTGTTCTAGTTGGTATTACCTAAGATACCCAAATGCACAAAACGACGATGAACCATTCAATACCGAATGGACAAATAAAATTTTACCAGTAGACAAGTATGTTGGTGGAATTGAACACGCTTGTGGACACTTGCTATATTCAAGATTTATAACAAAATTCTTGCACGATTGTGGTTACATTAATTTTGACGAGCCTTTCCTAAGTCTTGTCCATCAAGGATTAATTCTTGGCTCAGACGGAGTTAAGATGAGTAAGAGCCGTGGTAACACAGTTACTGCCGACGAAGTTATTGAAAAGTATGGCAGTGATGCTCTTAGAATGTATTTGATGTTTGGTTTTAATTATCTCGAAGGCGGTCCATGGTCATTTGACGGAATAAATGCTATCAATAAGTTTATCGAAAGAATGAGTAAAGTTATTGAGAAATGGTCGCATTTAGATAATAAAAATGCCGACAAAGAGGGTAAAGACGAAAAAGAACTTGAATATGTTTTAAACAACTCTATCCAATCAATAAATCAAGATATGGAAAGATTCTCATTTAACACTTGCGTTGCAAGAATTATGGAGATTGTCAACCAAATGTATAAGTATGACGCATTAGAAGTTAAGAACGAAAAACTAATGAAAGATGTGGCTTACAAACTATCGCTTCTTGTAGCACCTATGGTTCCACATATCGCCGAAGAATACTACGACTGGTTTACTGGACATAAGACACATAAAACAGTCTTTGATGAAACTTACCCAGTTGCAGACGCAAACAAACTTGTTAAAGACGAAGTGGAAATTGCAGTTCAAGTTAACAACAAGATTATTGCTAGAATGTATATTCCAGCATCGGCAGACAACGGCGAAGTTGAAAAACTTGTTATGGCTGACGAAGTTGTTAGCAAAGCAATTGCTAATAAGATGGTTAAGAAAGTTATCGTAATCAAAAACAGACTTGTAAACATAATTGCTATATAAAGGAGAAAGTATGGAAAGAATTTGCCAAAGTTGTGGTATGCCACTACAAAGTGATAGCGAACTTGGAACAGAAAAAGACGAAAAACTAAACACTGACTACTGCAAATATTGTTACAAAAACGGAGAGTTTATCGACAAGGTTGATATGAACGAGTATATCGAAATGTGTTCTAAGTTTGGCTTTCAAGCAGGAATGACCAACGAAGAAATGAAAGCATTTTGTCAAAAACTTTTCCCAACACTAAAACGTTGGAAAACAAAATAAAGTAAATAAAAAATACTGCATTGTCGCAGTATTTTTTGTATACACTTGTGTGTAAAGTTTAAGTTTGTTTTTTTTAATAAACTTTAATGTTGTTATAGAAACAAAACTTTAGTCTTTATTTGGAAAGACTTTATTGCCCAAGTAGTTTGATTTGCTACCTAGTTCTTCTTCTATTCTCAAGAGTTGATTATATTTTGCAACTCTATCTGTTCTACATGGTGCACCAGACTTTATTTGCCCACAACTAAGGGCAACGGATAGGTCTGCGATGGTTGTATCTTCGGTTTCGCCACTTCGGTGAGAGATTATGGTTGTGTAGCCGTTTGCTTTTGCTAGGTTTATGGCATTAATTGTTTCGGAGAGCGTGCCAATTTGGTTAACTTTTATTAATATAGAATTAGCGCACTTGTTTTGTATGCCCTTAGTTAGTCGCTCAGTATTTGTAACAAATAGGTCATCTCCAACTAGTTGAACTTTTTTGCCTAGTTTTTTGGTCATTTCTTGCCAGCCAGCCCAATCTTCTTCGCCAAGTGGGTCTTCGATAGAACAGATTGGGTATTTTTTTATCATTTCTTCCCAGTAGTCTATCATTTCTTGTCTTGAGTATAGTTGGTTGGTTTTCCAAAAATAGTAGTAGCCGTCTTTTCCAATTTTCTTGGCTTCGTCGAACATCTCTGTTCCTGCAACATCGACGGCTAGTTTGAAATCTTTGTTTGGAAGATAGCCTGCTTTTTCGATTGCTTGCAAGATGTTTTTGAAAGCGTCTTCGTCACTACCAAAATTTGGAGCAAAACCACCTTCATCGCCAACTGCAGTTTGGTAGCCTTGGCTTTTTAGAACAGACTTTAATGAGTGGTATACTTCGGCGCACATTCTAAGCCCTTCGGTAAAGTTTTTTGCGCCAACGGGCATTATCATAAACTCTTGAATATTTACATTGTTGTCGGCGTGCTTGCCACCGTTAATGATGTTCATCAGAGGAACTGGCATAACATAGGGGTTAGTATTTCCTAGATATTGATA
>CATZIR010000050.1 GCA_958420145.1 uncultured Eubacteriales bacterium
GTGCGTATCAACTTGCAAAAAGGGGAATAAAGGTTAGACTATTTGAACAAAAACCAGTCAAATTTTCCGACGCTCACTCGTCACCAAATTTTGCAGAAATAGTATGTTCTAACTCGCTAAAAAGTAACGAACTAACCAATGCTTGTGGACTACTCAAACAAGAAATGCGTTTGCTTGATAGTTTGATAATAACTACTGCCGATAGTTGTGCCGTTCCAGCAGGGGCGTCACTTTCGGTAGATAGGGAGCAGTTTTCTAGTATAATTACAAAAGAAATTAGAAATAATCAAAACATAGAAGTTGTTAACGAATGTGTGGAAAACATTGATGAAAACGAACTAACGGTTATTGCAACTGGACCACTAACAGATAGTAAATTAGCAGACAACCTAGCAAAACTTGTGGGAGAGAAAAGTCTATACTTTTTTGACGCTGCTTCGCCAATCGTAACGCTTAGTTCTCTTGATAAGTCAAGATATTTTATCGGCAATAGATACGCTAAGAGCGAAGAAAACGGTGGCGACTATGTCAACTGCACAATGACTAAAGACGAATATGACATATTTTATAACGAACTTATTAACGCTAAAACTGTGGAGCTAAAAGATTTTGAAAACAAAAAAGTTTTTGAAAGTTGTATGCCTGTCGAAGTTATGGCAAAGCGTGGCTACAAAACACTACTTTTTGGAATGCTAAAACCAGTTGGACTATACGACAAAGAACACGATATGAAGCCATACGCTGTTTTGCAATTAAGAAAAGAGAGTTTGTTCAATGACCTATACAACTTGGTAGGATTTCAAACAAACCTTACTTTTGGAGAGCAAAAGCGAGTATTTTCACTCATTCCAGCGCTAAAAAATGCTGAGTTTGTCAAGTATGGTGTTATGCACAAAAACACATACATTAATGCACCAAAAGTGATTAACGATTTATATCAACTAAAATCTCATCAAAACATATATATGGCAGGGCAGTTGTCGGGAGTGGAAGGCTATGTGGAGAGTTCGGCTAGTGGCTTGCAGGTAGCACTCAATATCTATCAAATTCTAAACGGCAAAGAACCTATAAAACTGTCAAGCAAAACTTCTATGGGGTCGCTAATTAACTACATTTCACACTCAAGCCCTGAAAATTTTCAACCAATGAACGCCAACTGGGGAATTATCGAAAAAAAAGATAATAAAATGCAAAAAATAGATTTAGCAAGCATTGCCCTAGAAGAAGTTAAAGAGTATGCGAAAAAATTGTCATAAAATAAAAAATTAGCACTCAAAGTGTTAAAGTGCTAAAAAATAGTAGACAAAAATTTTTAGTATGCTATAATATTAGCATTAAAAGGAGAAAACTATGGAACAATTTAGGGGAACTACCATTTGTGCTGTAAAAAAAGACGGCGTAACAGCGATTGCTGGCGACGGTCAAGTCACAATGGGTCAAAGCGTTATTATGAAAAATAACGCAGTAAAAGTTAGAAGAATATATAACGACAAAGTTGTAATCGGCTTTGCAGGTGGAGTAGCAGACGCTTTTTCACTTTCTAGTAGATTTGAAGAAATGCTAAACAAATTTTCAGGAAATTTGATGCGTAGTGCAGTAGAACTTGCTTTGCAATTTAGAACTGACGAAATTATGAGAAAACTTGAAGCACTTATGATTGTTGCCGACCACGACGACTTATTAGTTATTAGTGGAAATGGCGAAGTTTTGTCGCCAGAAAATGGCATTGTTGCTATTGGAAGTGGTGGAAACTATGCTTTGGCAGCAGCAAAAGCACTAAGCGAGAACACAAATCTTTCTGCAAGAGATATTGCCTACAAGGCTCTAAGAATTGCAGGGGACATCTGTATTTTTACAAACGACCACATAACAGTTGAGGAGGTTTAATATGGACTTAACACCAAAACAAATAGTAGCAGAACTTGATAAGTATATCATCGGTCAAAGCGAAGCAAAAAAAGCAGTTGCAGTGGCACTAAGAAATCGCTATAGAAGAAGCAAATTGCCACAAGAATTAATGGAAGAAATTACTCCAAAAAATATCATAATGAAAGGCCCTACTGGTGTAGGTAAAACTGAGATTGCAAGAAGACTTGCAAAACTCGTTAAAGCACCTTTTGTAAAGGTCGAAGCCACCAAGTTTACAGAAGTAGGTTATGTTGGTAGAGATTGCGAAAGTATGATTAGAGATTTGGTAGAAGTTTCTGTCCAAATGGTAAAGAAAGAAAAACGTCAAGAAGTTGTTCAAAAAGCCGAAAAAGTGGCTTGCGAAAAAATTTTCAAAGAAATTTATTTACAAAAGAAGAACCCAGACGCTCAAGATGTAGACGCAGAGAAATCTCGTATTATGGCATCACTTATTAATGGCGAATACGACAACGACATCATCGAAATTGATGTGTTAGACGCTCCAAAAAATGTTGAAATGGTGGCAGGAATTGGGACAGATTTGAACATTGGTAGCATTTTTGAAGGAATATTCCCACAAAAGAAAAAACGCCGTAAAATAACAATAAAAGAAGCTAAACAATTAATCACTAGCGAAGAAAGTGACAAATTAATCGATAACGACAGCGTAAACAGCGAAGCCATTAAAAGAGCCGAAAACGAAGGTATTATCTTTATTGACGAAATCGACAAAATCGCAGCAAAAGGCAATTCTAGTAGCCAAGATGTGTCTAGGGAAGGCGTCCAAAGAGATATTTTACCATTTGTTGAAGGCACAACCATTCAAACCAAATATGGAATGATAAAAACAGACTATATTTTGTTTATCGCAGCAGGTGCGTTCCATGTTGCAAAACTAGAAGATTTAATTCCAGAACTTCAAGGAAGATTTCCTATAATCGTAGAACTAAACAATCTTACTCATGACGATTTTTATAGAATATTGAAAGAGCCTAAAAACGCACTAATCAAACAATATAAGAGTTTGCTTAGCGTTGATAACATCGACCTAGAATTCAAGGACGATGCGCTAGAAGAAATCGCACTCATTGCAGAGCAAGAAAACGAAAATAGCGAAAATATTGGTGCAAGAAGATTGCATACAATCATGGAAAAAATCTTGCAAGAATTATCATTCGATGCTAGTGGCGACTACCCAGAAACCAAAGTTGTTATAGACAAAGCCTATATCGATAGAGTATTGAATATAGAAACAAACAAGTATGATTTGAAAAAATATATTTTGTAATAGTAAAAGGAAAAAATTATGATAAAAGCACAGAGAGGAACAATCGACATTTTGCCTATTGAAAGTGGGAAATGGCAATTTTTAGAAAAAACAGCAAGAGAAGTTAGTAGATTGCACAATGTTAGCGAAATTCGCACTCCAATTTTTGAAGCAACCGAACTTTTTTCCCGTTCAAGTGGTGAAAGTAGTGATGTTGTAAACAAAGAAATGTATACTTTTGAAGATAAGGGACATAGAAGCATTACTCTTAGACCAGAAGGAACAGCAGGTGTGGTAAGGGCTTGCATTGAGCATGGACTTTTTGCTGATACTTTGCCACTCAAACTTTACTACATCGCACCAGTGTTTAGATATGAAAAACCACAGGCTGGCAGACTTAGAGAGTTTAGACAATATGGTGTTGAACTTTTTGGCTCAAATTCTCCAAAAATGGTTGCCGAAGCGCTTGATATTGGCAAGGACTTTTTAACAAGACTTGGAATAAAAAATGTCAAGGCAAAAATAAACACTTTGGGCTGTGCAGATTGCAGAAATAAATATGTCGAAACACTAAAGGCATATTTTGCAAAAAACATAGATACAATGTGTGAAGATTGTAAGCGTAGACTAAATCAAAATCCACTAAGAATACTAGACTGCAAAGTAGAAGGTTGCAAAAAAATTACTGCAAATGCACCAAAAGTTTCTAGTGTACTTTGTGACGACTGCAAAAACTATTTTGAGCAACTAAAAGATATGCTAAAACAAAAGAACATTGACTACGAAGTTGATGAAATGATTATTCGTGGACTAGATTACTACACAGGAGTTGTATTTGAACTTGTAACCGAAGATATCGAAGGCGCTAGTGCCGTTGTAGGTGGAGGTGGTCAATATAATAACTTGGTGGAAGAACTTGGTGGTCCAAGCGTGCCAGCAGTTGGTTTTGGCTTTGGTGTTGAAAGACTGCTTATGCTTTTAGACAAACAAGAACCAGAAAGAGTATATCAAGAGAGTTTAGATGTTTTGGTTGTTAGTATGTCTAGTAACTACGGCGACTTTGAACAAAACATCGTATCTAAACTAAGAGAAAATGGAATTTCGGTTGACTGTGACTATATGAACAGAAGTTTTAGGGCAAACTTTAAGTATGCAAACAAACTTAATGCTAAATTTGTTTGTGTTATTGGCGAAGAAGAATATAATAGTAAAAAAGTTACTCTAAAAAATATGCAAACAGGCGAACAAAAAATGGTTGACCTAAATCAACTAGTTAGCGAAATTAAGTAACAAAGGAGAAAATATGGCTTGGACAGATAGAACTAAAATTTTGTTAGGCGAAGAAGGTTTGGAAAATCTCGATAAAGCCAAGGTGATAATCTTTGGCGTAGGTGGAGTAGGCGGTTATGTTACCGAAATGCTTGCGAGAACAGGCGTAGGCAACTTAACGCTTGTTGACTTCGATGTTGTTAGCGAAAGCAATCTAAACAGACAAATTATCGCTCTAAACTCAACTATTGGCGTGGAAAAAGTCGTTGTAATGCGTAATCGTATAAAAGACATCAACCCCAAATGCAATGTGGAGATTAAGATTGAAAAAGTTTTGCCAGAGAATATAGAAAGTTTTAACCTAACCAGTTACGACTATGTTATTGATTGCATAGATATGGTAAAGAGCAAAATTGCACTTATTGATTACTGTGCTAAGCACAACATAAGAATTGTTTCTAGCATGGGAGCAGGCAACAAGTTTGGAATTCCACACTTCAAGGTTTGCGACTTGTTTGAAACAAAATACGACGGACTTGCTAGAGTTCTAAGACGAGAACTAAAAAAGTTGGGCGTAGAAAAAAGCACTGTTGTTTGCACAGACGAGCAGTCTATTCCATCAACCACAGTTGGTAGCGTGGTATACTACCCAGCAATGTGTGGCTGTGTTGTTGCTAGTTTTGTTGTTAATGAACTTTCAAAAAAATAATTTTACAAAAATTACAAATAATAAAAACAAAAGGAGAAATATATGGAAATTATTCATTTTAATGAAGAAACATTTAGAGACACAGTTGCCACTAAAAAAACAATGCTTGTTGATTTCTACGCTACTTGGTGTGGTCCTTGTAGAATGTTATCGCCAATCCTAGACGAAATTAGACAAGAAGTTGGCGATGACGTTGTTATTGGCAAAGTAGATGTGGACGAATGTTTTGATGTTGCTAGAACATATGGCGTTATGAGTGTACCAACACTAATACTCTTTAAAAACGGAGAAGAAGAAAAACGCAGTATCGGACTTAAACCAAAACAAGCAATACTTGATATGATAAACAAATAAATAAACAAATAAATA
>CATZIR010000051.1 GCA_958420145.1 uncultured Eubacteriales bacterium
AGCAGAAGAAATCCCTGACTTTCTAAAAAACGATAAAAACATTCAAAAAGTGGAATAATCAAAATTAATAGGCACGGCAAGTGCCTATTTTTTATGCTCATTATTTGCAATGTTTACATAAATTTTGCAATTTGGAAAATAATAACAATATGAATTATCTTTTTTGGCTAGGTAATTTTTTTGGACTGCTAGTTAACTTCATTTTCTTTGTGCCAATAAACTACAAGGCAAAAGTTGTGTATGACGCACTAAAAAATCGTGGCAAAATTCAAATAAAACTTTTCAAATTAACTATAATTTACTTCGACTTTTCTATAGAAAAAGGTTTTATTGAACTCACTTCGAGAAAAAAGAAAAAGAAGATTTTAGCACCAATAATTTTAGACAGCAAAGGTGGGTTTTTGTCGGAAACAGATTTCGTGTCGCTACTAATTAAAAAAATTAGAATTCAACAAGGCACGATATATGTCAATTTTGGGGCGAAAACCGACGCATTTGCTACGGCTATGATAGTTGGACTTGTTAAAGTTATAACGAGTATTCTAGGGACAATTATCAAGTCTAAAAAAACAAAAAGCAAATTAAAAAACAAAATATACCCATCATACACAAAAGATGAGTTAGTGGTCTGTTTTAAGGCTAGTATAAAAATCAGTATTTTTAAGGTCCTAACTGCATTTATTCAGTCAATTATAGGCAAAATAAAATTAAACAAGGAGATTATGCAAAATGAATAACGATAACAATCACCCAATTAACAAAATTATGGAAGAAGCATTAACCAAAATCAAAACTATTATTGATGTAAACACCGTAATTGGCTCTCCAATGGTCACAATGGACGGACTAACCATTATTCCAATAACCAAGGTTTGCGTAGGTTTTGTGGCTGGTGGTGGCGAATATTCGCAAAATATTCCACCTAAAAAGCAAAAAGAAAACTACCCATTCGCTGGTGGCTCTGGAGCAGGCTTTAATGTTACGCCAATAGGCTTTTTGGTTGGCAAAGACTGCACTCTAAAATTTATTAGCGTAGAAAACAAAAACTCTTTTGAGAAAATTCTAAAAATTGTAAACGAGTTGGTAAGCAAAATCAAAGATAAATAAGGGGGCTGTATGAAAGATAAAAAATTAGTAATTTCGATACTGAGTTTTTTACTAGCACTAATAATGCTGGCAGGTTTCTTTATACCGAAAAAAGTAGTAAGTGTAAGTGCTATGCAAAATCAAAACGAATGCTCTGCAAAAAGTATGTGCGTTATTGAACAGACCTCAAAAAGAGTGCTTATGGAAAAACAAAAAGACGAGAGATTGCCAATGGCTAGCACCACAAAAGTTATGACGGCACTTGTGGCGTTAGAAAATTGTGATGACCTTGACGAAGTGTTTGCGACAGATAACCGAGCAGTAGGAATCGAAGGCACAAGCATTTATCTAAGAAAAGACGAAAAATTATCTATGCGAGAACTCTTGTATGGTCTAATGCTAAACTCAGGCAACGACGCAGCAATGGCTATTGCGTATAGAATAGGCAAAGGCAAAATAGAAGATTTTGTGGACCTAATGAACGAAAAGGCAAACGAATTAAAACTAGAAAACACACATTTTGACAATCCACACGGACTAGATAGCAAAACGCATTACACATCTAGTTACGACCTAGCAGTGATAACAGCAAAGGCTATGGAAAACAAAGATTTTAGAGAGATAGTAAAGACAGATATAAAAGAAATATCTGCTCCAAAAGAAATGGGACATCGCTTTGTTAGAAATAAGCATAAACTGCTAAAATCTATGATAGGTTGTGAAGGCGTTAAGACAGGCTTTACCGATAATGCAAGAAGGTGTTGTGTTACAAGTTGCTACAGAGACGGTATGAGACTTATATGCGTGGTGCTAAACTGCAACGATATGTTTGAAGAAAGTCAAAAATGTTTAGAAAAGTGCTACAAAGACTACCACATGGAAAAGATATATGAGCCATATCAGTATATAGGCAATACTCTTGTAAATGACGGAACTAAAGAGAGAGTGGATTTATACATCAAAGAAGGCTTTTATTACCCTATAAAGGAAGAAGAAAAGAACTTGATAAAAGCAGAGGTCAAATTTGATGATGTTGTAGACGCTCCGTTTGATAAAGACAAGGAAGTAGGCGAAGTAGTAGTGACTTTTAACGGAGATTTAGTAAATAAGCAAAGCGTATTCACAATAGAAGGGGTAAAACAAAAATCTATTGCAGATAAAGCGAAAGATATTTTTGACCAATGGTATCTCGACTAAAAATATAAAAAATAAACTTGCTAGCGAAGGCGGGTTTATTTTTTAATCTCTTTATTTGACAAAATTAGAACTTAAAATCATTTGACAATTTGAACTAAAAATTGTAAAGTAAAAATGTATATAAAATTATTCATTCAAATTTTTTATAAATTTTTATATATATTTCAAAGTAGATTAGTTTAGTGCTAGGCAGTTTTTTGCCTATGTGTTTGTATCTATTTTGGTCTTAATTAATAAAAGGAGATAGAAAAAGATGACAAGTATTTATTCAATGCTTGCCGTTCTAGAAGTTCCCGTATGGGTTTCTGTCTTAGTTGTCTTTATTGCACTCCTTGGTGGTGCAGTTTGTGGCTATTTTGTTGATAAACATATCACAACCAAAAGACTCGGAAAAGCCAAAAGCACAGCCAATAAGATTATCGAAGATGCTTATGTAGAAGTTAAGACAACAAAAAAAGAAGCAATTTTAGAGACTAAAGAACATATTCAAAAATTGAAAGCAGACGCAGACGAAGAAATTCGTCAAAGAAGATTTGAAGTTCAAAAACAAGAAGATAGAGTTGCTCAAAAAGAAGAATTCCTTACAAAGAAAGAGGAACAACTAGATAAAAGGCAAGAAATTATCGACGACACAAAACAAAAACAAGAAGAAAAAGAAAAAGCCCTTGAACAAGAAAAAATCAAAGTTCAACAGCAGTTAGATGAGTCAAAGAAAGAACTTGAAAGAGTGAGTGGCTTGACTAAGGAAGAAGCAAAGAAAGAAATTTTGGCAACATATGAACAAGAAGCCAAAATCGACGCTGTAAAACTAGTTAGAAACATTGAAGAACAAGCGAAAGACGAAGCCGAAAAGAAGGCAAGAGAGATTATTACAACTGCTATTCAAAGATATTCTGCTGACCAAACAAGCGAAGTTACCGTTTCTACAGTTGTTTTACCTAACGACGAAATGAAAGGTAGAATTATTGGTAGAGAAGGTAGAAATATTCGTGCGCTAGAACAAGCAACAGGCGTAGACTTTATTATTGACGACACACCAGAAAGTATTGTAATTTCAGGTTTCGACCCAGTTAGAAGAGAAGTTGCAAGACAAACTTTGGAAAAACTAATCTTGGACGGAAGAATTCACCCAGCAAGAATTGAAGAAATGGTGGAAAAAGTTCAAAGAGAAGTTGATCAAACCATTAAAGAAGCAGGAGAAAACACTGCGTTTGATGCAGGTATACATGGACTTCACCCAGAAATCATCAAAGTCTTGGGAAGACTAAAATACAGAACAAGTTACGGACAAAATGTTTTGAAACATTGTTTGGAAGTTTGCCACCTAGCAGGTGCTATGGCTGCCGAACTTGGTGCTGATGTAAAAATTGCAAAGCGTGGTGGATTACTTCACGACATTGGCAAGGCATTAGACCAAGACACAGAAGGAACGCACGTATCTATCGGTGTTGACTTATGTAGAAAATATCACGAAAGTGAAGCAGTTATTCACTGTATCGAAGCACATCACGGTGCAGTAGAGTTTAGAAGTATCGAAGCAATGATTGTTCAAGCAGCAGATGCAATTTCTAGTGCTAGACCAGGTGCAAGAAGAGAAAATCTCGAAAACTATATCAAACGTTTAACTCAACTAGAAGAAATTGCAAACAGTTTCAAAGGTGTAGACAAATCTTATGCTATTCAAGCAGGTAGAGAAGTAAGAATTATCGTTAAGCCAGAAGAAATTAAAGACGAAGATGCAGAATTTTTGGCAAGAGATATTGCAAGAAAAATCGAAGACGAAATGCAATACCCAGGTCAAATCAAGGTTAATGTTATTCGTGAATGGCGTTCGGTTGATTATGCTAAATAAAAAAAGTGCTAGGAATTGTCCTAGCCTTTTTTTTCATCTTCAAATTTTTTAATTGCATTAGTGGCAAGTTTGTCGCAAGCATTGTTATATTCGTTGTCAGCATGACCTTTAACTTTTTGCCAAGTAACTTCATGCTTATTGCACTCATTAATGAGTTCCAACCACATCTCTTTGTTGGAAACTTCTTTTTTTTGTGAATTACGCCAACTATTGGCTTGCCAAGATGCAATCCAGCCTTGTGTAAAGGCATTATGGACATAAGCGCTATCGGTGTAGATTGTAACTCTAACTTTTGTTTTTAGTGCCTTTAAACCTTCAATAACGGCTCTTAATTCCATTTGATTGTTAGTTGTATTTTCTTGATAACCGCTAATTTCTTTTTTATGACCATTATAAAGTAATATTGCACCATAACCACCGACCCAAGTGCCATTTTGCGAACAAGCGCCATCGGTATATAATTCTACGATAGGTAAATTTTCCATATGGCTATTTTACCAATTTGGTAATATTTTGTCTAATGTTTGGACTAAAAAGTTTTTTACATTAGTAATAATTTGTAAAAATATGAAAAAATTTTTATTCTACTAAAAATAGAACTATTAGAATTCATTGCTTTACAAAGTTTTAGAAAAGTGATAACATATTCATATGGAAAATATTAAAGATATTATTTCAACTAACTTAACTTTACTTCGTAAGTCTAAAAATCTCACTCAAAAAGAACTTGCAGAAAAGTTGAATTACTCCGATAAGGCTGTATCTAGGTGGGAACTAAGCGAAAGTTTGCCAAGTATAGATACACTTGTTATGCTTTGTGATTTCTATGGCGTCGATTTCAACTGGCTAACCACTAAACACGACGACGATAAGATTGACTATGTTCAAAAAAAAGACGACACTAAAGGCTACATAAAGGTTCTTATTGCTATTTTGTTGGTAGTTTGTTGCTTTACGATTGCAACAATAGTCTTTGTATATAATCAAATGATGAATAACACAATTTTTTGGCAGGCATTCATTTGGGCTTTACCAGTTTCATTTGGTGCTGTGACAATTTGTAGCAAAAAATGGTGGGATAGACTATATACAACCATTTTTGCATCTTGTACAATGTGGACACTAATTTTAAGCATATTTTTATCACTTTTAGTGAAAACAAATGCGTGGCCATTATTTCTATTAGGTTTTCCAGTACAAGTTATTATTGTCCTAGTTGCAATTCTATATCAAGGAAAAAATTCTAAAAAATCATAAATTTGTTTTATTATATTTACTTGACAAATGTTACGAGTAATGATAACATAACCAAGTAAATATACATAGGCGAATAGCTCAGTTGGTAGAGTCGCGGTCTCCAAAACCGTTGGTCG
>CATZIR010000052.1 GCA_958420145.1 uncultured Eubacteriales bacterium
GATTATATTTTAGACAGCAATTTGCGTGCTAAGTAAAATAGAGAGGTTAAAAACTAATTAAAAAAGAGAGAAAATTTTTCTCTCTTTTTTAGAATATTGCTAACACAAGGATGAAGATAAGTAGGCTTGAAAGTAGGACGATGAATATGTCTTCGATTAGTTGTTTTTTTGTATATTTTGGCTTTTTTTCATTATTTTTGTCAGTTTTAACTGTTTTTTCTTCTTTTTTTTGTTGTTTTTTATCTTTTTTATTATTTTGTTTGGTGTTTTCTTTTTGCTCTTTTTTTTGTTTGGCTTGTGATTTATCAGTTTTATTTTGAGCGTTTTCTTTTGGTTTTTGTGGTTGTGGCTTTGAAGTTTGTTTTGAAGAATTAGAACTAACAGAAATATTGTTTTTTAGGTCGTAGCGCATGCGTAAAGTTGCGTCTTTTAATGTTGTGTATGCTTCGGTGATTAGCGCTGTTTGTGTTTCGGCAAAAGACTTATCGCCGTCAAATGTGTCTGGGTGATATTTTTTTATTTTTTCGATATAAGAAGTTCTTATTTCTTTTTCGGTTGCGTTAGTGCTAACGCCAAGTATTTCATAATAGTTTTGCATATTTTTTCCTTTGTTAAAATTTTATCAAAACAAAGAGTGTTTGTCAATATCTAAAAAAATTTTTAGAGTGTTTTTATTGATAGTAACTTAATATCGTCAACAAGTTTTGTTGTGATTGGGTGGCTAAGGTCTGTGGTCAAATATTTTTTGTTGCTATCGGCAAATGTTGTTGCACAATTTCCACCAAACAAAACGCAACCTAAAAAGTTTGCTCCGCTTGAAATACCAACACCTAGCGAAAGTTCTTTGGCAAGTTTTTGGCTCATTGCAATGGCGTCATCGTCGGTTATTTGAATTATATCGTCGATTAGTTTTTCATTATATAGTTTTGGCAAAATCTCGTCACTAAGTCCTTGCAATTTGTGCTTAGAGTAAGGTGGATTTTTAGACAGAATTTGTGCGTTTTGTGGTTCTATTCCCACTACCTTTACTTTCTTATGCTCTTTTAGAAAAGTGCCAGCACCTGATAGCGTTCCACTTGTGCCAACACCAGCGACAAAAGCATTGAGTTTTCTGTTTTTTAGTTTGTCGTATATTTCCTTTCCCGTGGTGGAATAGTGGGCAAAAAAATTGCTTTCGTTTTCAAACTGATGAGCAATAAACTTGCCCTGTTTTTCAAGTTTTTTGCAGATTTTGAAGCCTTCGTCAAAATTTTCTACCAAGTTGAGTTTTGCACCATATAACGTGATTATTTTTTTACGCTCTTCGCTCATATTTTTTGGCATTAAAATTTCACACTTGTTGCCAAGTATGTTGCATATAGCAGAAAGTGATATTCCCATATTTCCACTGGTAATTTCATATACTATACTGTCGCTATTTATGTGACCAAATTTGTAGGCATCAAAAAGTATTTGATACGCCACTCTGTCTTTTATGCTTCCCGTAAGGTTATACCACTCGAGTTTTGCGTATACTTTGCCGATTTTTCCTTTGAACATATATTTGATTTCTACGAGTGGAGTGTTGCCAATTAGCCCTTTGATGTTTTCAAATTTTTGTTTTATTTCTTTTTTCATATTTTACCACCTATTTTTGCTTTAAGATTTATATGAATTTGTTATCATTTTTTGATATTTTGTAAAGAATAATATAAATATATCATCATAAATATATTCTAAAATATTAAAATAATATTTGAAAAAAATTATAAATAGTGTAAAATACTAGTAAGGGGGATTATTATGGATTCATCTCTAATTATGCTAATACTAAACTTGGTACTGCTAGCGGTAGTAGTTCTAGGCTTCTTGTTTGGACTTCACGGCGTTAAAAAATCAGCACTTAGTTTGGCATTTTTTGTGGGAGCGTTTATAGTGACGCTAATTATTACGCCACTTGTAACCAGAGCGCTACTACAAATTAATATAACCGTTGATGGTAGCACGATGTCTATTTCCGATTACATTATGGATATGGTGCGTCAAAGCGCGTTAATCAAAGACCTTGCCACAAAGGGAAGCAATATGGAAGCACTAATTCAAAATGCGCCACAAATTTTAGGAAACATTGCAATCTATATGGCACTACTAATTGTTGTGGGCTTTATCTTTTGGATTGCCTACCTTATTACAGCGCACGCAATTTTCAAGAAAAAACAAAAAACTAACCCAGTGACCAAAAACACACCAGCAAATGTGTCGGCAACTGGTAATGTTCAATATGTTAGAAGTGAAAAACCAGAAAAGAAACATAGACTACTTGGTGGTCTTGTTGGAGCAGTTCACGCATTCCTATTTTTAGTATTTTTGCTAATTCCAGTTGTAGGGGCTACAAGTTTGTTTGGTAATTATGCCTATGCTCAAGAGAGCGAAGTGCAAACAACTGCAGTTATCAAAACCTTAAGTATTGATAGCGAAGGCGAAACGGATAACAAAGAAAAAGAAATACAATACACACCTACTGCAAAATACATTCAAGAAAAAGTTTCACCAGAAGTTTTAGATATGATTAGTGCAGTAAACCACAGTGTGATTGGCAGTGTATGCCAAGTTGCCGATGTGGGCGATGTAGTATTTAACTCTATCGCAAAATGTAAAGTTAATGGCGAAAGAGTGGTACTAAAAGACGAACTTGATAAAATGTCGAAAGTTTACGACAATGTTGAATTTTTGTTCTCTATCGACTTTAGTAGTGCCGAAAGCATAAGAAGCATCAACTTTGATAAAGTTAAAGTAGCAATCAACACACTAACAGATAGCAGTATTTTGAAAACTATTGCACCAGAACTTACAATCAAATATCTTGATTGGCTCACAACGGATGACATTTCGTCACTTGACAAAGAAGTTCAAGATTTGCTCGCTACTCCTAGAGAAGAATTAGATAAAGAACCAAACCTAAAAGAACTTGTTATTGCGATTAAGGACCTACTTGGAACAGACGAAAAGGTTATGGCAACATTCAAAAAAGAACTTATAAATGTTGTTGATATCTGTCAAATAGTTGTTAATAGTGACCTACTTGACTATATTTTGGAATACAGCAAAGCAGAAACAGAAATAGACCTAACAAACGAAATTTTGACAAGCCTACACGCAAACGATAATGCACTTATAAATTCTTTAATTGATAAGATATATTCAAGTGATTTTGTTAACTTGTTCTCGCTAACTTCAATTAACTATGCTATTGATGAAATTCAATCTGTAATTCAAGAATATATTGGCGAAACCCCAGTTGTTGAAATTGCAAAGATTAAGCTAATTGATGCTAAATCAAAGATGGACTCATCTGTTTTAAAAACAATAGTTGGAGCTGGACTTGATTTCTACTTTAAGTTGGACGCAAGCAAAGACAGTGCTGGTGAATATGACATTGACAAATTTGTAAAAGAAAATATTGTTTCTATCGCTCAAAGCGTGGGTAAAGTGCTAGATGATGTTAAAGATATGGCTATCATTAATGAATTTGGCACGCTTAATGACATTTTGACTAACCTAGATAAAATTGAAATAACAATAAATGGCGAAGAACCAACTACAATATCTAAATGTTTTGCCAACTTAAGTTTGGTAACCAATGAAAACTTTAGGTTTGAAACAGAACTAAAGAGAATTGGTGAACTTGCTGAGTATCTATTCAACATCAACTTTACTGAAACCGTTGACGGCGAAGAAGTAACATACTCTTTCTACGACAAAGCAAAAGATATGGACTTTGAATATATCTTCAAAAACCTATCTAGCGAAGACATCAAAAAGGTTGTAAACACTCTAACCGACAGTGATTTCTTCAAGCCACTTGGCGTATACACTCTAAACTATGTTAACAAAGAAATTCAAAAACAAGTTGGAAAAGCAAGTGACGAAATTGGCGATTTATTGCCAAGTGATATTGACCTTAGCGAGGCTACCGACCAAATCATAGACATAATCGACAATGTTAAAGACGTACTAACAGTTGTGGAAAACTTTGACGATAATAAGTCGTTAGAAGAAAACTTGAAAACAATAACCGACACAGCAGACCAAGAAAAAATTGCAGGACTACTAAGTGGTTTGCAAGACAATGCTAGTCAAGAAGACAGTGTATTCAAGGGACTATACGACAGTATGCTAGAGCAGTTGCAAGACGACGAAAAATCAGGACTAGAAGGACTAAGCAACATCATTCAATCTGCAACAGAAACTGACGGCAAAATTGACTGGTCAAAAGTTATTAGCGACTATGTTAACAAACTAAACACACCAGATTCTAGTTTGTAACCAAAAAATAGGCTACCCAGCCTATTTTTTGTTGAATACTTATCAATAAAATTTTATTGTTATCAAAAAGATTTTTTGGAAAAACACTTGCATTGATTTGTAAATTGTGCTAAAATCTCTCACGTGCAGTATGTGTGGTCCTCTGCAAACGGTGCAAGAACATAGACTGGCAAATTATTTTAAGGAGGAAAAACTGATGAACTTAGTTGAATCAATCGAACAAGAATACCTTAAAAAAGAAGTTCCACAATTTAATGTTGGCGATACCGTTAAAGTTTTCGTAAAAGTTGTTGAAGGCGACAAAGAAAGACTTCAAGCATACGAAGGCATTGTTATTGCAAAAAGAAATGGTAGCGTTAGAGAAACATTCACAGTTCGTAGAATTTCTTATGGCGTTGGTGTAGAAAGAACTTTCCCACTTCATAGTCCAAGAATTGACAGAATTGAAGTTATTAGAAAAGGTAAAGTTGCTAGAGCAAAACTTTACTATCTAAGAGAACGCACAGGTAAATCTGCAAGAGTTAAAGAAGACAGATAGTTATTAATAAAAATTTGTTAAAAAGAAGTCACTCGACTTCTTTTTTTATATTTTAGGAGTGAGAAAATGGCTGGCAAGGGGCTTTGCTCCGTAGACATTTTTAAGTGAACACGGTAAGAGCGTCAAAATATTTGCTCTTATTGTTTTGCTATTCGCAAAATCAATTCTTTCGCTCTATTTTTCCTTTCCCCAAAAAATTCAATTTTTTGAGGACCCCATTTATATTGGTGGGAAAACGAAAGTTTGGATTGTAGCCACTGGTTGCGTGCTGGCGTAAAAAACTTTTGTTGTCCTTCAAAGGTAGTTACAAAAAGCGCCGAAAGACCCAGCGATTTTCTCGGACTCTTTAAACGCTTTTTTGAAAGCAGGTTATGGAAGATATAAAAAGAAGTCAAATACGGCTTCTTTTTTTGTTGTTTGTGCAGGAAAAATGTGTTTTTGCAAACAAATTTTGGGCAAAACAAGGTTTTCACTTGATTTATATTGTCGATAATTGTAGAATAATAACATATAAATTTAATTTACAAGAGATAAGGTCGATAGCGTGAAAAGAGCATTAAAGGTTGCAGTGCCAATATTTTTGATTGTTGGTTGTATAGTGGCGCTGGCAATTTGTT
>CATZIR010000053.1 GCA_958420145.1 uncultured Eubacteriales bacterium
CAACTTTTCCAAAAGTTGCCATTGTAATTCTATTGCAACTCTCGTCACCTTCGAGTGACAACAAAGTTGTTCCTGCTCCAGTAACTGTCCATTGTGCAACAGGTGGCCTTTGATTGCCAAGTTCGAGTGGAAAGCGATATTGCTTTTCTGCAGTAGAAAAATGACTGCCAGTTGCACATACAGCCGTTTTTACATACTTTCCGTCGACCAAACAACTTGCGATAGCCAAACTCTCTGTCATAGTGGAACAAGCACTATAAAGCCCCAAAAATGGCTTGTCAAAGTGCCTTGCAGCAAAACTTGACGACACTATTTGATTTAGTAGGTCGCCAGACAAAATAACGTCTATTTGATTTGGGTCAATCTTGGCTTTGTCTACGCAACTAAAAATAGCGTGTTCTAAAATTTTTCGTTCTGCTTTTTCGTATGTTTTTTCGCCAAATAAGTCGTTTTCTAGCACATAGTCAAAGTATTTTCCAAAAGGTCCTGCACCTTCTTTTTTTCCTACTATTGCATAGTTTCCAATTATTTTTGGTTGATTCTTAAAAACTATTGTTTGACTTCCTATTCTGTTATAATTCATAATTTGCTCCTAAATAAAAAGGTAAAAAATTCCAACAATCACACTTGCAACAATTCCACACACGATGACTGGTCCTGCCACGATGAACATTTTTGAACATACGCCAAAAATGATTCCTTCTTTTTTGTATTCTAGTGCTGGACTTGCTATTGAGTTTGCAAAGCCAGTAATTGGAATAATCGTGCCTGCTCCTGCAAAATTTCCAATTTTATCAAACACGCCAATACTGGTTAAAAAGCAAGTAATGAAAATTAGGACAATTAACATCCAAGCGCCGAGTTCTGTGTCGGTCATTGAGGGAAACAAGTAGGCTAAAAAGTCGCTTATTCCTTGTCCTAAACAGCAAATAAGTCCTCCTACCCAAAATGAGTTTATGAGAGTTGGAAAATTCTTTGTTTTAGGCGATTTTGCCTCGACATATCGAACATATTGCTCATTTCTTAGTTTGCGTTTGTCTGGCGAAATTTCATGCTCCAGTTTTTGTTGAAGATTCTTTGGTTTTTCACTTTCTTTATTCATACTTTAATTATTCTCCACTGCTATTTTTGACAACATTTTCCATATTTACACTTGCAATTAAAAATTTTTGTTTTGAAGTGATAAATTGCGGAAATCCGCACAAACTAGCAATAGCAAACAAATGGAGGAAAATATGAAATATATAAAGCGAACTTTTGTGCTTCTATTAGTCGTGGTCTCTGCCTGCCTTTTTGCTGGTTGTGGCGAGGCAAAAACAGCTAAAGCAGTAAGTAATAAAGTGGAAAGGCAGACGCAAAAAATTGTCACTGTTCTAAATTCACTAGACAGTGCTATTGATAGCGATTTTGAGATAAAGGATATCTCACCTATTAAGACAAAGTCTAATAGCACCAAAATACAGGTTAATCAAACAAGTTTAAAGAGTCAAAATCTCAACAAAAACTTGACCCGTGAGAACTATGATTATACCCTTACAAACACAGCAAAAACAGCATCTACAAGCCAAAATCTAACTCACAGAAAAGTGTTTATCAAAGATAATTTGAGATATAATACTAGTAAAGTTAATAACGAAGTATTAAACGACAATCTTGTAACAAATCAGCCAGTTAAAACTAGCGAGCAAAAGATTAGAAACTACACCTACACACCTAAGTATGTAAACACTACTAGCGAAAACTTTACAACTGATAACTTGCAAAACTATTTTGCACAAATCGAAGACCTATTCAATACTTGTTCGGACTGTATTTGTTCTAATGCAGAATGTAATAATTGTAGACAAAATCTAAAGATTGCTTGTGATAACTGCACAAGTTTATGCCAAAAACTTAAAGATGGGTCAATCACACTAACTGACGAACAAATTGCAAGTTGTAATAATTGCCTTGACAGACTCACAGAATGTACAAACAAACTAAATTCTACTAAAGGCGACTTGAATACGCTTCTAAACAAACTAAAACCTTTAATGAAGAACTATAACAGCAATTTCTGGGCGCTATGTGAATGTTACGGTAAAGTCAATGAGTGCTTAGACACTAGAATTGATGATATGAATAACTGTATCTCTTGCTTAGATGAACTATCTAATATCATTTGTCCAAATGGCAGTTGTAATAACACAGCCAACGAAACAAATACATCAGTTAAAACTACACCTATCATTACAACAAACAGAACAAATGGAACAAAAGGCAACTACACTACAAAAACCACAACAAACGGACTAAAACAAAACACATATAGAACAAATAGAACTAGTACTTCTACCAATAGAACCACTAGAAAAATACCCATAAAAGATAGAATAATAGGTGCTATGCAAAGTCTAAAAAGCACTGGAAAATCGAACAAAACAAATGCTATGCAAACTAAAAAAAATACTTTGCAAACAAAAAGTCAAAGTTCTAATAAAGTTGTAAACAATAATGTGCAAAAAACAACTCCAGTTAGCCCTACTCCTATTATGAATAACAATGTCAATAAACCTACAACGCCAGCGATGAACAACTCTAACCAACAAGCGCAAAATGCAATGATGAACAATAGTGGCTACAATGGTGCTATGAACAACAATATGGGCTATAACAATGTTATGTATGGTTACAATGGTATGAATGGCTATTACTATGGCACACCAAGAAATATAGACACATATGCTAATCTGCCAAAAAATATTGATACCTACCAAAAAATTTATACAAATATAGACACATATGGCAAAGACTATATTAACAATAACGAACAAAACTTGGAAAATCAAGAGCAAAACAATGTTGATAACCAAATTGTAGAAAATAAGGAACAAAATGTTCCATCTCAAGACCAAACTATAATTGACAACAACATTAACAAGCAAAATACACTAAATAATAGTCCATTACCTAACCCATTTGACCCACAAAAAGTGGAAAATGAAAAGCAAAAAGAACTAGATAAAGAAAGTGGAAAAGAGCAAGAAGTTAAAGATGACGAGCATATCGAATCTATAAAGGACGAAAAAACAACCGATAATTCGGCAAATAACAATCTTACAATCGAGCCAAATACCAACACGAAAGTAGAAGAAAAAAATAACACAACAAACAACTTACCTAAAACTCTTGATAATCAAGTAAAGGCAGAAGAACTAAAAATTTCTAACAAAGAACAATCGCAAAATAACGCTGAAACTAAAAAGTTAGAAAAAGATGTTCAACCTGTTCAAAACAACTAATTAAAAAAAGCAGTAACTAATTTGTTCACTGCTTTTTTTATTCTTTGAATTTAGCCTTTAATTTCTCCAAAATTTTGCACTCTAATCTTGACACTTGAACTTGTGAAACTCCCAGTTTTTCGGCAATTTCGCTTTGTGTTCTGTCTTCAAAATATCTTAGCGCGATAATTTGTTTATCTCTTGTTGGCAAGGCAGAAATAATCTCTTTAAGCATAATGTTGTCTATCATTGTATCAGGCGAATTTGGGTCTTCTATGGCTTCCATAATCGACCTAGACCTTGGGTTGCTCTCGTCTTGTTTTTCGTCGAGAGATAAAAGTGCCTTTTTGCTGTCCATTGCAAACACTATTTCTTGTTGGTCCATATTAAAATGATTTGCAATCTGCTCTATGCTTGGACTTTCGCTGTTATTTTTGGCTTTGTATTCCAAGATGTAACGGTTAATCTGAATGTTCAAAGATTTTAACGCACGACTAACTTTTATCGAGCCGTCGTCACGCAAAAATCTTTTTACTTCGCCAGCAATCATAGGCACTGCATAGGTGGAAAACTTTGTGTTAAACTCCGGATTAAAGTTTAAAATGGCTTTTACAAAGCCCAAACTTCCCAGTTGGAATAAATCTTCGTATTCAACACCTTTAAACTTGTATGGCTTTATTATGCTCTTTATTAGGGGTGAATTTTCTTCAACCAAAATTGTCTTTGCTTGTTCGTCGCCTGCTTGAGCCTTTTTGATTAGTTCTATAGTTGTGTTGTGGTCAAGCATTTTTTATGCTCCTACAACTTTTTCTTGCTCACTTCCTATATTTTTTTTCATACGAATGGTAATGCCCTTGCCACGATTTCTCTCAACGCTAAATTCGTCCATAAAACTTTCCATAACGGTAAATCCCATACCACTACGCTCTTGCTCTGGTTTGGTTGTAAAGAAAGGTTCTTTTGCTTGTTCTAGGTTCTCTATTCCCTTGCCGTAGTCGGTTATTTGAATATCGACCATTTTTTTGTATAGTTTTACTTTTACTAAAATATCGCCTATTTTATCTGGGTATGCATGCACTACGCAGTTAGTAACTGCTTCGGAAACTGCTGTTTTGATGTCGTTAATTTCGTCTAAAGTTGGATTGGCTTCCACGCAAAAGGCTGCGATAGCACTTCTAACAAAGCCTTCGTTAACGCTTAGTGCCTTGACATTCAATGTCATTTCATTTAGTAATTCCATTTGTTTTCTCCTTAATTTATTTTTGGCATAATGCCATAAAGTCCTGTCATATTAAAGATTTTTTCTGCGTGCTTAGATGGATTGCAAATGAAAATAGGTATTCCCCTTTCTTTCATTTTTTTATACCTACCAATAAGCACTCCAACACCAGTTGAATCCATAAATTCAAGTTCTGATAGGTCAATGATAACTTCCTTAAAGCCTGACTCGTCTAAAAGGTTATCTAGCGTGCTTTTGGCAAAATGTGAACTGTTTTCGTCCAATTCTCCATTCAAAACTAGATATAAAGTTTTGTTGTAAATTCTATGTTTTATTTGCATAATTTCCTCCTATTATGTATGGCATTAAAAATCTCGACAATATGTTAGCATAACTATCACTAAAAAAAATTAGACTTCTTGTAATAAAAGGTCTAATTATGTAGAATAATCTTAGTTAAAAATCAAAGCAGCACTGGTTCACATTTTTTATTGCTTACTCACAGATTTTTGTTAACCCAAAATACTTAAAAACTCTACAAATATTTAATTATCGTTTTTTATTGTATAATCATAATCTTACAGATAAATAAATTGAAAAAAATCTTATCGGTAGTTATTTTGTTAATTTTGCTTGGCTCGTGCGTATTCTTCATTTTATAAAGTCTTGATTTTGACACCATTTTTGACACCAAAAAATAACTAATACAAAAAACTAGGAAATTTGAGAAAACGCTAAATTGTCCGAATTTACTAGCAATATTAGTTATTTTATAAAAACAAAAAAAGACAGTAAACACTGTCTCTTATGGTGGGTAGGGATGGATTCGAACCACCGTAGGCGTGAGCCGGCAGATTTACAGTCTGCTCCCATTGGCCCCTCGGGCACCTACCCATTTTTGTTTTATTTGTTTGGGTTTAAACTAATAAAACAAA
>CATZIR010000054.1 GCA_958420145.1 uncultured Eubacteriales bacterium
CGACCCTATGGCTATGCACAAAAAAATGGCAAAGGTTATGGACAAGTGCATTGAACAAATACACAAAATTTGGTCTATGGCAAGAAGTGGAAAGCAAAGCGAATATGTGCCTTTCCCAATGATAATTTTGCGAACACCAAAAGGCTGGACAGGACCAAAGGTTGTTAATGGTAAGCCTGTAGAAGGTAGTTTTAGAGCACACCAAATTCCACTTGCAATCGAAAACGATGAAGAACTTAAAATGCTCGAAGAATGGCTACTAAGTTACAAGCCAGACGAACTATTTGACGAAAACTATAAATTAAAGTCTATTATTGCAGAAATTTTGCCAAAAGGTGAAAAGAGAATGTCGGCTTCTAAGTTTGCTAATGGTGGACTACTCAAAAAGCCACTTGTAACCCCAAACATAGACGACTATGCAGTCAAATTTACAGGTCACGGCACAGTTTTTGCTCAAGATATGCTAGAACTTGGTGGCTATGTTAGAGACTTGTTTGTCCTAAACAAGAAAAATAATAACTACAGATTTTTTAGTCCAGACGAAGCAATGAGCAACAGACTCAACAAGGCTTTTGATGTTGAAAACAGAGTTTTTGAAAGCAAAATTTTGCAAACAGACGAAAAACTAAGCAAAGACGGTCGAATTATGGACTCAATGCTATCGGAACATGTCTGCGAAGGAATGTTAGAAGGTTACTTGCTAACGGGTAGATATGGTATGTTTGCTAGTTACGAAGCATTTGCAACCATCGTTGATAGTATGGTGGCTCAACACGCAAAATGGCTAAAAGTTTGCAACGAAATTTCTTGGCGTGCCCCAATATCATCGCTAAACCTAATTTTAACATCTAACATCTGGCAACAAGACCACAATGGCTTTACTCATCAAGACCCAAGTTTTCTAGACCATATTGCT
Source organism: uncultured Eubacteriales bacterium (assembly GCA_958420145.1). GTDB lineage: Bacteria > Bacillota > Clostridia > Christensenellales > UBA1242 > CAKVNM01. Next base: position 917 of record CATZIR010000054.1, read on the forward strand.
AACAAAAAGGCAGATGTTGCTAGAATATACCTTCCAGCAGACACAAACTGCTTATTATCTTGCTACGACCACTGTGTAAAGAGTGAAAACTATGTTAATGTGATTATTGCTTCTAAAAGACCATCATATCAGTGGTTAACAATGGACGAAGCAAAAGTTCACTGCAAAAAAGGTGCAAGCGAATGGGAATGGGCAGGACTAAATGACACAAAAAATCCAGACCTAGTTATAGCGTGCTGTGGCGATACTCCAACACTAGAAGCACTTGCTAGCATAAAACTAATCAAACACTATCTTCCAAAACTTAATGTTAGATTTGTCAATGTTGTAGACCTTATGAAACTAATAGACAGCGAATCTCACCCACATGGTCTAACTCATGAAGAATACGACAATCTTTTCACACTCGACAAGCCTATCGTTTTCGCTTTCCATGGCTATCCACAACTAATTCACCAACTAACCTATAACCGTCATAACAGCAATATTCACGTTGCAGGTTATAGAGAAGAAGGCACAATCACAACTCCATTTGATATGAGAGTTAGAAACCACCTTGATAGATACCATTTGGTTTTGAAGGCTCTAAGATATCTAGATATAGATAGCAAAACAAAACTAAAGATAGAAAAGGAACTCAATGAAAAACTAGCCAAACACTACGACTATATTAGAGAGTATGGCGTTGATATGCCAGAAATTGAAAATTGGTCTTGGAATAAGGACTAAAAGTGTTTAGAACTCTAACTTATTGCAAACAATAAGTTAGATATGAAAGCAAAAAATGGTAACCTAAAATTTCCACAAAAAAATCAAAAATTTTTTAAAAAATTAGCACTCTCCACTTGACAGTGCTAATTTTTTGTCCTATAATGTTGAGCGAAAAAATCAAAAGGGGGGGGGTAAAAAATATGAACTTTGAAAAAATAACACAAAAAAGTGCAGAGATACTAAATAACTCTCAAAGTTTTGCTTTAGAACATGGCAACCAAGAGATTACTAGTCTGCACATACTATATTCATTAATTAATGACGAAGATTGTCTTATCTATCAAATACTAAAAGACCTTAACATCAACATAGATAATCTAAAAAACGATGTTCTAAACGAAATTAATAAGTTGCCAAAAATTAGCCCACTTAGTCAGTCATACCTAAGTGCTAATTTGGATCAAATGTTGTCGCTTAGCGAAAACATCGCAAAACAAATGAAAGACGAGTTTGTATCGGTGGAACATATCTTTTTAGCAATGCTAGAAAAGGGCGACAAAGACACAAAGAAAATTCTAGATAAAAACGGAATTACCAAAGACTTGTTCATCAAGGAACTTGCCAGCGTTCGTGGTAATACAACTGTTACAACCGACAATCCAGAAGGCACATACAATGCGCTAAAAAAATATGGCACAGACCTTGTGGAACTTGCTAGAAAAAACAAGATAGACCCAGTTATTGGCAGAGATAGTGAAATTCGAGATACAATAATGATTCTATCTCGAAAAACAAAAAATAACCCAGTGCTAATTGGTGAAGCAGGTGTTGGTAAAACTGCGATTGTCGAAGGTCTTGCTCAAAGAATCGTCAACGGCGATGTGCCAACCAACCTAAAAAACAGAACAATCTTTTCGCTAGATATGGGCGCACTTGTTTCGGGTGCCAAATATCGTGGCGAGTTTGAAGAAAGATTAAAATCTGTTCTAAACGAAGTTAAAAAGAGCGATGGTAAAATAATTTTGTTTATCGATGAACTTCATACAATCGTTGGCGCTGGTAAAACCGAAGGCGCTATGGACGCAGGCAACTTGCTAAAACCTATGCTTGCTAGGGGCGAACTTCACTGTATAGGTGCAACAACTCTAAACGAATATCACAAGTATATCGAAAAAGACCCAGCACTAGAGCGTAGATTCCAAACTGTGTTAGTTAATGAACCAACTGTTGCCGACACCATTGCTATTCTTCGTGGTCTAAAAGAAAGATACGAAGTATACCACGGTGTTAAAATTAGCGACAGTGCATTAATTAATGCTGCAGTTTTGTCTAACAGATATATAACCGATAGATTCTTGCCAGACAAGGCAATAGACCTAGTTGATGAAGCGTGTGCAATCGTCAAAACCGAAATTGACTCTATGCCAACCGAAATGGACGAGATTAGACACAAGATGATTCAACTTCAAATCGAGGAAACTGCACTAAAAAAAGAAACCGACAAACTATCTTTGTCACACCTAGCAGATATTCAAAAAGAACTTGCCGAACTTCAAGACAAGTTTAATCAAATGAACGCTAAGTTAAAGAAAGAAAAGGAAAACATCAACAAGGTTCAACTCATCAAAGAGCAAATTTCACAGGTTAATGCCGAGATTGAAAGAGCGCAAAGAGAGTATGACCTAAACCGTGCTGCCGAACTAAAATACACTAAACTTATTAGTTTGCAAAAAGACCTAGAAAACGCAGAAAAACTTGTAGAGGGCGAAAAGAACGGTATTTTGCAAAGCAAGGTAACCGACGAAGAAATTAGGCAAGTTGTTTCTAAGTGGACAGGTATTCCAGTTAGCAATCTAAAAGAGAGCGAAAGAGAAAAAATTCTAAGACTTCCAGAAATTTTGCATAATCGTGTCGTAGGTCAAGACGAAGCAGTCGCAAAAGTTTCTAATGCAATTTTGCGTTCTAGGGCAGGTATTCAAGACCCAAACAGGCCACTTGGCTCTTTCTTATTTCTAGGACCAACAGGTGTGGGCAAAACGGAATTATCTAAAACACTTTGTCAGGCTTTGTTTGACGATGAGAAAAATCTAATCAGACTCGATATGAGCGAGTATATGGAAAAGTTCTCAGTGTCTAGATTAATCGGTGCGCCTCCAGGCTATGTTGGCTACGAAGAAGGCGGACAACTAACCGAAGCAGTTAGAAGAAAGCCTTATTCCGTAGTGTTGTTCGACGAAATCGAAAAGGCTCACCCAGATGTATTTAATGTTCTACTTCAAATTCTTGATGATGGTAGAATTACAGATTCGATGGGCAAAACTGTCGATTTCAAAAACACAATCATAATTCTAACAAGCAACCTTGGGGCAGACATAATTTTACAAGACATAGAAAAAAATCACAAGATTACTGATGAGGCTAGAGAAACCATTAAATCTGTTTTGAAAGCACATTTTAGACCAGAATTTTTGAATAGACTCGACGACATTATCGTTTTTAAGCCACTTCAAAAAAATCAAATTTCTAAGATTGTTGATTTGCTATTAACAAAACTTAGCGACAGACTAAAAGACCAACAAATCACTCTAAAAATTACCGATAGTGCCAAAGACTATATCATTCAAAATGGCTACGACGAAGCATATGGTGCTAGACCATTAAAACGATTTATTCAAGACACAGTCGAAACATTAGTTGCTAGAAAACTTCTAAGCGACGAAGTGGAAAGCGGAAGCACTTTAACCATAGACGCTCAAAATGGAGAAATAGTTGTTAAGTAAAATATCAGTTATTTCACTGTATAATACAATTTTAATGATACAAAATATCAACAAAAAAGTCATCATAAAAAATGGTGACTTTTTGTTTTCTACTGCTGGTAGAGTTGATCAAAAATATTCTACGTAGCCTATCTTTTTTGTATATACCAAAAATATTTAAGTAGATTGTTAATTTTTTGATTTGGTCATATAATAACATTGTTTTAAGGGAGAGGAAATGAAGAATTTTATAATCAGTGTAGAAAGTGCTTGTGATTTAGATGAAGCTACAATAAAAGAAAATAATATAAAAGTTTGCCCAATGGAATTTACGATTAATGATGAAACAATTTTATCGAGCAACAAGGATTTTTCATCTAAAATGATTGTAGATTCATTAAAGAAAGGAGCAAACATAAAGACCTCGCAAATTAATGAATATATGGCAGAAGAATACCTAAACAGTTTACTAAAAGAAGGTATGGACATTTTGCACATAAGTTTTTCTAGTGCAATGAGTAACACAGTTAATAACTTTATTAATGTTGCTAAAAGGCTAAACGAAAATAGTGCTAATAAAGTGTATGTGGTTGATTCGCTTTGCCAATCAGGTGGGGTAGGACTGCTTGTTAAAATGTTAATTGACGAAATCAACTTGGGCAAGATAGATAGTGCCGAAGAAGCAAGAAAGTATGTTGAAAGTGTTAAACTCAACATAGCGCATGTTTTTACGGTCGACAACCTAAAATTTTTAGCTAAGAGTGGTAGAGTTAGAACACCTATTGCACTCATTGGAAATTTGCTTCAAATAAAGCCTATACT
>CATZIR010000055.1 GCA_958420145.1 uncultured Eubacteriales bacterium
CGAACGAGGTTTTGCTAACCAGTAATTTAGAAAAATATTTTTTAACTGATGAACAACTGGGGGACATAATTGCACCAATGTATGATTTAGATAAAATGTTTGCTGATGATATCATAAATAATGGTTTGCCCAAAGTAGAGAAGTCAAAATTTTTAGCAAGTTGTGTTAAAACGATTTTATTTTTAATTTTTAGGACCACGAACAATTACCAAGATGTTTTGCAAATAGTTCGTGACTTTATTTGGAAAACAGACACATCATATAAAAATTTAGAAGAAATTAATGAAAAATATCAAAAAATTAGTGAATTTTTGCAAAAAAATCAAGAATTTTTAGAAAAAAAGACGATTTCGTTTGAACAAGTTGAGCAAGTTACTAACAAAAAAGTAGATTATCAAATGTTTATTTTTTACAATTTGCTCGAAGACTTTGGCGTCGCAAGAATAACAAAAATAGATGTAGGTAAAAGGTTGTTTCAAATAAAGCGAGTATATTAGGCATAAAAAAACATTATCACTAACAGGCTAAGATTAGTCGGCATGATAATGTTTTTTTATTATTTCAAATACTTGTCGGCAATTTTTTTGTTAATCATTATTACGAGTTCGCCTGGGTATTCTTTTTCTATTTTTTCAAGAGTAGATGGCTTAGAATTTCTAGCATCGTCAAAGTTAAAAATCATCAATGTTCTAATAAGGTCTTTTGCCATGTATATAGAGTTTTGCATACCAAAGCCACAAGTGTAGCCACCCATTAGGTCAGGAAAAATTATGTTGTAAGCGTCGTCTTCTTTTCTAAAAACGGCAGGAAATCTAAAATTCATATTTTTTTCTCCTTTATTTATATTTTTCTAAATTTGTTACTACTTTTTTGAAAAAATCAGCAAATTCATCATCACGGTTCAAAATATCCTGCAATTTTTCGTATGCTTTTAGCAAATATTTTTTCTCTTTTTCTTCACTTTTAATTGTTTTATAAAGCATTGCAATAGTATAAAAGTTTTTAGCATTTATTAGATAAATTTTGTCTGGACCTATCTCATTATATGAGTCGCGACTAATTTCGTTGTTAAAATCACTATACACTACTATTGCGTCTTCTATTTGGTTGCTTTCAACTAATGTATCACAGTAGAGTTTTACAATTTCGGTCATCTTATCAAGTTTTTCAGTAAAATGTTCATTAATGCAAAGATGATAAAGTTCTTTTAGTGATTGTTTTGCTTTTTCTTTGTCGATTTTTAGTAAACTTTTTGCGTGACTAAGTTTGAAGTTGGCTAAATATGACTGTTTCCAATATTTGTTATAACTTGTTTTTTCTACGCATTTATAGCATTTTTCATATAGTTGCTCGGCTTTTTGGTTATTGCTAGAGTATTCTATTCGTGCCAAAATGTCGTAGTATCTAGCAGATGTCAGTAATATGTGGTCATCTTGTGGATTAGCATTGTTTTCTAAAAATTTATTAGCAATTTTTTTTGCTTCGACATAATTTTCTGTCTCTAAATAACTATATGCAATTATTGTTTCGGTGTAGTCTTTGCAGTAAGTATATTTTTTTAGTGTTTCGTTGTTGCTACTATAACAGTCAAAGTAATCTTTTGATATAGTTATAACTTTCTCAAAATTTTTTTCTTTGTATTCTAGTTCGATAAGTTTGCTTAGTGTAAAAAATTTGTATTCAATTTCTTCGTTATATTTCTTTTGTTTGATGGTATCAAAAATACTTAGTGTCATATTGCAATAATCAATGGCTTGCTTATTATCACAAATATTTGCTAGGTAATAATAAACTGTTGCTTGCTTGTTTAGCAAAGCTTCTTCGCTAGTTGTGTAGTGGCTTAGTGCTTCGATTAGCAAGTTGCAAAGATATTGCAATTCGTCTCTGTTTATGAATTTTAGTATTTCAAATGCAGTGATAAAGCAGTTAAAAAATATAGCAATTTTCGTGTCACTCAAAGTTTGATTATCAATATCTAACTTCACTTGGTTTGCGAGATTTCTATAAAAGTAAACTTTTTGCTCGTCGCTAAAATTGTTTCGATATGTTTGTTCTACATTTTCTTTTTGCATTTTCTGTTTGTCTTTGTCTAGTTTATCAATATTAGCGATTTTGTCTAACTCTATCTCTACTGGCAAAATGTCTAGGTAAAAATCTGCTTCAATACTTTTATTTTCTTTAGATTCTAAAAAATATTGTTGTGCAACTTTATAGTTTTTCTCTACGCCTTCGCCATACATATAAATTAGCCCTAAAGCATTTTGTGCCTTGCCGTTTTTCATAGAACTTGCTTGCTCAAAAATAGAAATTGCTTTTTTAATATCTTGTGCTGTTCCAATGCCGAATTGATAGCATGTGCCTAGTTTGTAAAAAAGTTCACCTGTATTCTTTTTAGTTTCTACGGCTTGAGTTAAGTATTCAAACGCTTTTTTGCCATTATCATCTTGGTCACGATTGTCAAAGTAGTGGTTTGCAAGATATATGGTTGCGTCACAATCTCCGTTTTTAGATAGATATGCTAGTTGCTTTATGTTGTTTGTTTTCATAGCGTTTTCCTTCTAACAATAATTTATCATAAATTTTTAAGTCCTGACAATAAAAATTACAATTTTTTATTAAAAATAAAATTTATTACCTATTGACTTTTTCGCCTATTTGTATGGTATAATGTTTTTACAATAAATCTAGTGAGGTTGTGACTATGGTTGAACTAAAGTATAAGACAAGAAATAACTCATCACCACAGGGGAAAGCCAAGGTGTATTTTTGCTGTGCCGAAAAAGATTATGCACTTTTAGATGAAATTAGCAAGGAGATTTTAGAAAGACAAAATTGTGCGATATTCTATTTAGAAAAAAACACGGTTTTATCAAACGAAGATGAGAAAGACTTACTTTTTCAACTTAGTCAAATGCAGTTGGTGGTTTGCCCAATAACTTCAAACTTTTTGCGTGATGACTGCAAGGCTCTTAGTAGGGAGTTTATGTTTGCCAAAAAAAATAATCTTCCTATTTTACCACTAATGTATGAAAACACTTTGGTTAGTCTCTTTAACCAAAAGTGTGGGGACATTCAATTTCTAGACAAATTTCAAAACGATGATACTGCAATTAGTTATGATAAAAAACTAACTGACCTACTTGGCGCAACACTTATTAGTGATGATACTGCCGAATATATTAGGAAGGCTTTTGACGCATACATATTCCTAAGTTATCGTAAAAAAGATAGACAATACGCCAACGAAGTTATGAAAGAAATTCACAAAAACGATTTTGCTAAAAGTATCGCAATTTGGTTTGATGAATTTTTAGTTCCTGGCGAAAACTTTAACGACGCAATCAAAAAGGCACTAAATAAGAGTGAATATTTTGCGTTAGTTGTAACTCCACATTTGCTAGAAAACAATAACTATGTTATGACAACTGAATATCCTATGGCTAAAAAAGAAAACAAAAAAATTATGCCAATAGAAACTGTGGAAACAGACAAGACTGAACTAGAAGAAAAATATTCAAACATTCCAAACGTCGTTAATGTTAGTGACGCAAACGCACTTTCAAAACTGCTACTAGATAACATTAAAAACATTGCTACTAAAAAAAGTAAGTCTGTTGAACATAACTTTTGCATTGCACTAGCCTACCTTTATGGAGTAGATGTAGAAGTTAACAGAGAATATGCTTTTGAACTTCTTGAAGAATGCGCAAAAGATAAATATGAGCCTGCAATTAGATACTTAAGTTCTTTCTACAAAGAAGGCTATTATGTTAGTCAAGACCTAAACAAGTCCATTAAGTATGCTCAAGATTTGTTAAAAATAAATGAAAAGCAACAAGATACTCTACAAGGGAAAGAAATGTATCTATCAAATTTGGTGGAACTTGCTTTCTTGCAAAACCAAGTTTATAACTTCGACGAAGCAGTTAGATTGCAAAAGAAAGTGATTAAACTCTTAAAAGAAAATGCAGATATTAAAAATAGGGATTATGTACTTATTAAAGAGACTGTTGAACTATCTAGTTACTACATTAACCAAAGAGACTTTAATAAAGCCGAAAAGTGCTTGCTAACTGCAGTTGAAGATTCAAAAAAATACAAGCGTAAAGACAAAGGCTACTTGCTAGCGACAACTTATAACAGACTCGGAGTTTTCTATAAAAACTTAAAAAGTAGATATGGTTTTTGTGCGCAACTCGAAGAAGAAATGATGAAGAATGCCTATAAGTTAAGAAAAGAACTTGCTTCTTCTGGCGCAGATATGGATTTGACTAGATTTGCGATAGCAAGTGATAATTTGGCTGAAATATACAGGGAACAGGGATTGTATGAAATTGCAAAAGATTACAGCAAAGAAGCAGTTGTAATTTTCAAGGAATTAAGTTCAAAATCTACTAGTGGACTATATCACTATGGCATTAGTTTGGACAATTACTATCAAATTTTGCTAAACGAACAACAACCATGCTTAGACATAAAACTAGAAGCGTTAGACATTTTTAGTAAATTAGTTAGTCTTAATGCTGAAGCCTATATCTACGATTACGCCCTTTGTGTTACTGGTTATGTTCATAATCCAGAAATTATACACGGCAATATGGACAAAGCCTATACTATTATTGATGATTTACTCACAAAATTAAAAGAACTATCAAACAAACAAAGCAGTTTGTTTTATGGCTATTGTGAACATTTGAAAAAATTCGCTCATTACTATGTTTCTTGCGGTCATCCAGACAAGGCTATGCTACTTTTTGAAACACTAAAAAATGAAACCGAAAGCAAACTAGATAATATAGACAATTTAGAAAACTATAGTTTTGCTGTCCTAAATATAGTTAATCAAACATATAAAAAAGAGCAAATACTTGATATTAAAGCGCTAGAAAAATTAACGGATTTATGGGCTAATGTAGATAGAAAATTTGAGCAACTAGCAACACATCATTTATATGCTTTCGTTCATTTCTGCTCTAATATATCAAAAGAATGTGATGCCGATTTTTCACATATCTACGAAGCTGCTAAAAAGTATATCGAACCAATAACAGAGCCTTACGCTAGTTCAGATAGGGCAAAAATTTAT
>CATZIR010000056.1 GCA_958420145.1 uncultured Eubacteriales bacterium
AAAACAATATTATTTTCTATTTCTAAATTTTTTATTTTCATAAGTAATATAATAACTAATTTTTGAAAAAAAGTCTATTTTTTGAATAAAAATCACTTAAAATTTGCTTAAAAAGCATTTTTACTGTTTAATCTTTCTTTTTGCAAAACCTGTAATATCTTCTTTTTTTAATGTTTTGGTTAGGAAAATATTAACTAGATAAATCGTTCCAGCAACCAAAATTGTTATAAGTGTTAGTACTCTTGCCGTGATAACATCACTGAGCAAATATTTTGTTAGAAAAATCGCAATCGTCATCACTACCACACAACAAGCAGGTTTTAATACAAAATTTTTGAAATCAAAACTAATGCGTAGATACTTTTTTAGTTCCACTAAGTCTAAAATAAGAGCAAGCATAAAACAAATTGCATCACTAATAATTAGACCGTAAATATTGATAGCCTTGCTAGACACAAGCACAACAGTAAGCACTAATTTTATAGCACCTGAAATTAGCAAATTTCTAACTGGAATATAACTTTTGTTAATGCCTTGAAGAAGGCTAGTAACTACATTTAGTAGCGAAATATATATGATATTAATGCTACTAATTTTTATTAGGTCTACCACTACTTTTAACTCATCAAACACGGCTTTGCTTAGTCCGTTGTTATACAAAAATAAAACTAAATCTTCGCTAAGAAGCAAAAACGCAACTGCACAAGGAAGAACAATGAGCCAAGTAAGTTTTAGGCAAGTTTTCGCTTTCTTTTCGCACTCAACTTTGTCGCCACTCGACCAACTAGCCGTGATAGACGGCAAAATTGCCACTGCAAGTGATGAGGAAATTACTGTTGGCAAGTTGATAAGCGACTCCACAATGCCATCTTCTAGTCCAAACAAACTGGTTGCAATAGTGCTAGAAATTGTGGCTCTAGATAGTAGCCAAATTGTAATGGAACTCTCTATCGCATACACAAGTGGCATAATTGCACCATTGAGCATTATTGGAAGGCAAGTTTTTATAACCAGTTTTAGTGACTGCTTCAAAGTGTAAGTTTGACTTGTTTGTTCTTTTTTTGTTTCTGTTTTTATTTCGGCTTTTACTATACTACTCTTTCTTTTTTGAAAAAATACTCTAACAAACAAATATAGTAATGCACCAAGTTCGCTCACGGAAATTCCTAAAAATACGCCAAAAACTGCACTAATTACGCCTTTTGCCATAAAAAATTTAGACAAAAGCAAACTAAAAACTAATTTTAGTACTTGTTCAACTATTTGCGACACACCACTTGGAAGCATATTTTGTTTGCCTTGATAGTAACCTTTTAGACTACTAATCAAACTGCTAAAAATTAGTGCTGGCACTAAGGCTAAATAGCAAATATATAAATTTTTCTCGCCTTGAAAAATTGCAAGTGGAACGCTAATTATTCCAAAAATTATCCCAAACAATGCCGACAAAATTAACATCAAAACAAGTGACGATTTGAGAATGGTTTTTACATTTTTTGTATTACCTTTTTGCGTTTCTACACTCACCAGTTTACTAATTCCAAGCGATGTTCCCCCAGACACAAAAATTAGAAAAAATGTGTATATAGGAAAAATTAACTGAAAAATTCCAATTCCCTTTGAACCTATCATACTCACTAAGGGTACCCTATAAAACGCGCCCAAAACTTTTGCAACAATTCCAGTTAGAGTTAATATCACTGCTCCACGCAAAAATTTATTTTTTTCTTTTACCATATTTGTAGTTTGTGAAGAATTTTGAAAAATAACAAAAAATGGCATTTCTGCCATTTGATTATGTAAGTTGCTCGGCTAAAAAGTTTGCCATACCCTTTAAAACTGATTTTTCGGTGTTACCCAGTTTGCTCTGTTCTTTTGTGAAACATACAATCGCGCCATACACATCGCCACTAGATAGAATTGGAACAATGACTTCGGCAAAGCATTCTATCTCTTCTCCTTCGATAATATTTAGCATATTATCTCCGTCTAGTTTGTTTAAAATGATATCTTTTCTTGTGTCCATTTGTTTTTCGAGCCTTGTAGAAATATTTTTGTTTAGCATTAAACTTTTGCTAATTCCACTAACTGCAACAATTTTATCTTTATCACAAATGACTACTGGAAGCGAAAGAGTGGTAAATAAAGCCGAACAAATTTCACTAGCAAAGTCCTTAATCTCATTAAGCATAGAATATTTCTTCAAGACAAGTTCGTCATTGTCACCACAAAAAATTTCAAGTGGTGTGCCTTCTTTTATCTTAAAAGTTCTTCTAATTTCTTTTGGAATTACAATTCTACCAAGTTCGTCAATTCGCCTAACTATTCCCGTCGCTTTCATTAAAAAATCCTCACTTTCAAATTTATTATTTGTTTGTGAAGATTTTTTATGTAAATTTTTATCAAATTTTTGATTTTTTTAGAGAATTGCTGAAAATAATCTCGACACTGACATACCTAATTTTTTTACAAGTGACAATTTTTTAAAATATAACTTGTCTATTTTGTCACTCTCTAACAAGTCGTTATCAAAATTATGTAGATATGGAGTAATAAACTCTTTTCCGTATATAACCGAATTTACTTCAAAGTTTAGAGCAAACGAACGAATGTCCATATTACAACTTCCTATTGTCATAACTTCGTCGTCTACAACAAGTGCTTTAGTATGAATAAAACCGTGATAAAGGTAGACATTTGCCCCCATTTTTTGCATTTCGCTTAAGTATGATAGCGTTGCAAAATATACAAACCACTTATCTGGCTTTTTTGGGACGACTATATCTACTTTAACTCCGCACAGCAAGGCAATTTTTAGTGCATTTTTGAATTCATCGTCTAGCACAAAATACGGCGACTGAATTTTAACAGACTTTTTTGCAGACATTATCATTTTAATCATCAATTCTTCGATGTTTCTTTCGTCGTTAATAGTTGGGCCACTAGCAACTATCTGCATTGGAGTGTTGCCACGGCTGATATTTGGTGCAAAGTAGTTATCATTCAAAAAGTAGTTGTTTTTTTCTGGCTTTTTTCTAGAAATTCGCCAGTCACTGATAAAGATGTTTTGTAGAGAATAAACTGCCGAACCTTCTATCTTTACATGGCAGTCACGCCAAGGTGAAACCTTCTTTTTTAAGCCCATATGGTCATTTCGTAGGTTCATTCCCCCAGTGTATGCCATTTTGCCGTCTATAACCACAATTTTTCTGTGATTTCGATAATTTGCACGAAAGTTTAAAAGTTTTAGTCCCATAAACGCAGGGAAAAACTCTTCGACTTCGCCACCTGCTTTTTTTAGTTTTCTAAATTGAAATTTGTGAGTTTTTAGTGAGCCTATTGCGTCGTAAAGTAGTTTTACCTTAACTCCTTCTTTTGCTTTTTGAACCAAGATGTCTTTTATTTGCTTTCCTGTTTTGTCATTAGCAAAAATATAGAACATTATGTTAATAGTATGCTTTGCGCTAAGCAAGTCTTTTTTTAGTTGTTCTAGCATTTGTGTGCCACTAGAAAAGTATTCAATTTTGTTATCTTCGGTAAACATAGAATCAGCGTTTTTCAAATTCATTAACACCAAATCGCTGTACTTTTGTTCTTTTTCTTGTTCGCTATAATTAAGTAGGTCTATTTGAGTTTTTAGATTATTTTCGTATTGTTCGTTATATAGTCTTCTCTTTCTCATTAGTAGTTTAGTTCTAAGTCCTAGGCCATAACCAATCATAACATATAGTAGCAAGCCTAAAAATGGGAAAATTATAAGCACCAAACTCCAAGCCGTTACACGAATTGGTTTTTTGTGTTCAACAAAAATCATTCCCAAAATGGAAAGAAAACATATTATGTAGTTAATTAGCAAACATATTTGAATGGGTGACATAATTTACTCCTAGCTAGTTTATTATAGAAAAATTGCACAAAAAAAGCAAAAGTTTGATAATGTTTTTCTAAATTAGTTTTTGCACTAAATAAAAATATATGAGCAATAAAAATGAGATAAAAACTATCTCACTTTTATTTATGCTTTATTAACTTTTAGTTCAAAACTATAAACTTGTTCTTCGTAGTAGTTGTCGTTTTCATCTAGGTAACCACTGTTAATAAAGATTGTGTCTGCAAAATCTTTTGTATTGTCTCTAAACGAAATTTCGTAACTATTGTTTTCTTCGTTCATACCAATCGTAACATAGTTATTTGGGTCGTTACCTTTTAGAATATTTAGAGTAAATCTTAGTTCTACAATACTTCCATCTTCTAGTGTTACTTTATAAATTTTGAATAACCCTAAATACTTATCTTCTGTTGTTAAGTCTTCTACTTGAATATTGTTTACATAGTTTCCGTCAGCATCTTTTAGTCCAACAATGTTGTCTATAGTCATAACATTTGGCAAGTAGATAACTTGAATAACTTTTCCGTCAAAGCCTGTTAGTTTGTCTGTATTATCAACTTTATAGTTAGATTTTTGGTTACTGATTAAGAACAACTCGCCACCATTATTAACAAACTGATTGTTTTCAAATTTTACAGAAAATAGTTGTTTAGTGTCAGTGTTTTTCATTTCTAGTTTTATTAAATCTTTTTCGTTAATCATATCTGGTTTGTTAACCATATCTGGAATTAAAACGTAGTTATAAGTTTGTTCAAACTCATAGCCAAACTTTGTAGAAATTTTAATCTTGATATATGTTGTTTTGTGAACCATTGGCGATTGCAAATAGTTGATTATTTGTCCATTAACTGATTTTTTAACAAACTCAAAATCTTCTTTTTTAACATCATCGTTACCCAAAATTTCTGCAATTTCAAAGTTATACAAACTTGGGTATAACAAAGACATACTGCCTTCAGTTGACCAACTCCAGTTGATAGCAAACTTGTTACCTTCGACACCTTCTCCGCCGTCTACTACTGCTTTTGTTTCAATGCCAACAAAGTCTAGTAGATTTGTTAATTGTTTATCGTATGAAGTTACTAATTCTCTATATGTTAAACCATCTTTTTCTTGTTGGTTACTAGCATCTCC
>CATZIR010000057.1 GCA_958420145.1 uncultured Eubacteriales bacterium
AACTTGTCTACACTCTAAGGTTGTTTAATTGTAGTTTTTTTATGTGGACACAAAAAAAGCATATTTAAGGAAATTCCTAAAATATGCTCTTTTAAATTAATGCTAACAAACTTAGTTGTTTGATTTACCATTTTTTGATAGAAAAATCAACACTTTCTTTTCCTGCTTCACTGTCAGCAGTTTTTGTTACTTTAACAAAATAGATTCCTTCACTTCCCACGCTTAGTTCATTTCCAATTGAAACCGTTTTTCCATCTGTTCCAAAGAAATAAACTGACCCACTTGTCTCATAGCCTGTTCCGTTTGTATCAAAATTAACTTTATAAGTTTTTAGATTTGCAGAAGCTTCTGTAGTAAATACAAGATAAAAACATTCGCCTTTGTTTAGTTGTCTGCTTACAGTGTTGGTGTTAGTCCCGTCACAGGAGAACTGTACGCATCATCGTGAAAATGAGAAATGCGTTCAGTTCTTTATTTTACATGAATGTTATGTATTTCAATATCTTTTAATGTAACTAAAAAACACTCGTTAACCAACGAGTGTTTTTTAGTATTATCTGCCACTATAAGTTTATTTTTTTAAATAATTAACACAAAAGCGTGCTGTTGCATATATTGAATATAAGGAAATTCTTAAAGAGGTAATATGAAAGACTGCTGTGATAATTTTTGTAAAAACAAACGGATAGAAAAAATAATTGTTGGTCCTAGAGGATCAACAGGCCCCACAGGTCCTACAGGTGCGACAGGACCTAGCGGGGAAAATTTAATTGCAAGGTCAACTACAACCTTGCAAGCAGGCGAGCAAGCTAAAGTTAGTGCTTTTCATGACGGGAACACGACATACTTGGACTTTTTTATTCCTAAGGGCTTTGATGGAAAACCAGAAAAAATCGCCGCAGGCACAACCAAACAAGTCGCTTCAACCGATGATGCAAAAGTTGTAGATAGATACGACGGCAATACACATTATTTTGATTTTGTCATTCCTAAAGGCGAAAAGGGAGAAAAAGGTGACAGAGGTGAACAAGGCCTAATTGGGCCTAAGGGTGATAAAGGCGAAGTAGGACCACAAGGCATACAAGGTGAACAGGGTATTCAAGGAGTTGCTGGGCCAAAAGGCGACAGGGGTGAAAAAGGTGAAACTGGTCCAACTGGGCCTAGGGGTTTTCCTGGCGAAATAGGAATAAGTGAAAGAATTTCAATCGATTTAACCGAAACATCTCAGCCCGGCGAGAACGCACAAGTTTTAGATGATTTTGAAAATAATGTCCATCACCTAACTTTTTATATTCCCCAAGGAATTCCAGGACCTAAAGGGGATAAAGGGGACAAAGGTGACGAAGTTATAATGGCAGGAACTACCACTCAGGTGGGAGAGAATGAAATCGCAAAGGTAGAAGATAGATACGAAGGCGATGTCCACTTTTTAGACTTTCAAATTCCTGCAGGCAAGACTGGCGCCAAAGGTGATCAAGGTCCTCAAGGTATACAAGGAGTGGCAGGCCCACCAGGCTCGACCAATAACATCAATGCTACAATATACAATTCAATCAATCAAGATGCAGTGAATGGTAGACCTCTAATTTTAGATGAAGTTTTAACAAACAATGGGTTGAATGTTAATAACAGTTCCATTACAATAACATCCAACGGAACATATATACTAAGTTTTTCCGTGAATAATGGAACAACAGCATCTGCTGGTGATTGTATAGGTGTTTACAAAAATGGCGAACTCGTTTTAGGCACTCGGAGACCTCTGACCACAAGCACTAATGTTAGTGCTACTGTAGTTGCCACATTAAAACGAAATGACATTATAACACTAGTGCCAAATATTTCTACAAATCGTATAATTACTGCATCCGGAGCACCAAGTGCATTGCTAACTGTTATACAAATAGCTTAATAAACAAAGAACTAAAAGCTACAAAGCCTAAGTTCTTTTTTTCAATACACACTATATTAATTTTTTACTTTTTAGGAAAACATGCTATACTTTCAAAGTAAATTAACTATAGGAGATAACTATGAAGGTTGTGCTATATTTCAAAAATTTTAGATTAGGAGAACTAACTAGGTTTAATGGAAACTATGTGTATAATTCCAATTCTAGTGGAGAAGAGAAGGCAAAAAATTACCCTTCTATGCTTTTCTATAACCTATATAACTCACACAATCTTGTGTCCTACACACTTTTCCCTGTATTTCAAGAATTGGTGGACAAAATAAAGAGAAGAAAAGACATTTTAGATAAAATAGGTATGTATGACTACTCACACGATTTTAATATTCTTTGTGGTTACGGAAAACTAAGCCAAATGGACTTTGGTTTTAACATTAAAACTGAAGATATTGATAAATAATACCAAAAAAACAAATTATAATAAATAATCAGTCATTGCATAACAACAATAGTTACAAAAAACAATGAATAAAAATAATTAAATTCCACATTTTCCTAGGATTAACTCTATTTATTGAAAATCAATCTCATTATAAAATGGTTTTATAAATAGTTTTCAAAATTTTACTACTAATAAAAAACGATATTGGTAAACCATATTTTCAATGGTTATTGACATAATAAACCAATGACAGTAAATTAAAATTAACTCATGCAATCTCTTATTCGTAAGAGATTTTTTTGTTAATACAAAACAACAACATTGGCTAAAAATTAAGATGAAAACATAGTCATTTGTATCATCAATGCCCGACAATTTGACATTTTACCAAAAAATATGAGAATGTTTGATAAATAAAAAATATGTGTTATACTTAGGTGCTTATAAAAAAATAACCTAAATCAAAAAGTATAGAATTCTATTTAAAATAGAATTAGTGAGATATTGGACATTTTGGTAGAGTTAATGTTGAGAATTTATTTTTAATATTCTATTGCATTTTCAAGTTTAACCTACTACAATTTACAATGACGACAAAGGAGAAATAACCCTATGAATATTCTAGGTGTGAAACTCTCGAAGCAACATATGGTAACATCTATCATCAAAGTTATTTTAATTTTGATGTTTGGATTTGTGGCAATCGCAGGTGGCTTGCTCGTAGGCAAAATGATTATCGGCAAGTTTGACACCTTTGATCCTTCAAAATATACAGCTGAAAATTATATCGAAAAACCACAAAACATTGTGCTTTGGAGTTCAAAAAATATTAGCGAACTAACGCCAACACAAATTTTTTGTATAGCAGAGAGCAAAATACTAAAAAATGAGCATTATTCCATTAAAACAAAAGGCTATAATGGTGAAGATAAAGGTGTTGTTATAACTCTTGGAATGAAGCAAGACCTTTATGGCTCTAGATACAGAAAAGACGGTAAAGGCTATTTTGATTACTTTAGCACAGGCTTAGCAACTGTTGCAAAAAAAGTTGAGTTTTCGTTTGGCGAAGAAAAATACTACTGCTACGAAGGTTCGATGAATGGCGACACAACAACTTGGAATATTAGAAAGCAACAAGAAAGTGGAAATGAATTTTTCACAGCAGACGAATACAAAGCAATGACTGGTTGCAACGCAGAAAACCCAATCGACTACATAGTGTCTACAAAGACAGTTTTGAGTGAACAAACAAACGAAAAAGTAGGAGCATTATATTCCTACACAATAACGCTAGACACAAAAACTTCAGTTATAAACTATGTTAAAAAAATGGACTATATGAGTGGTTTTGGTTACCCAAAATTTAACAGCATAGAACTTCGATTTGAAGTTGACGAAAATATGAATTTTCAAAACATATACATTAACGAAAGCTATAAAGTTATAGGTATGGACGCAAACTCCAAATACAAAATGGAGTTTAACTATGGCGACTTTGAGATAAGGTAAAATTATGAAATTTAAGGTATTACTAAAAAGATTTATTTTCTATCTTGGTGCATTTATTGCAGTATTTTCAGTTACTGCAGGAGTAAGAGTGGGCCTATTTTTCATAACCAAAGGACCAGATGACGCACCAGACCAAGA
Source organism: uncultured Eubacteriales bacterium (assembly GCA_958420145.1). Lineage (GTDB taxonomy): Bacteria > Bacillota > Clostridia > Christensenellales > UBA1242 > CAKVNM01. The sequence continues at coordinate 3,999 of CATZIR010000057.1, forward strand.
CGAAATTACTGTAGACACAGACAACAATTTGTCGAAAGTGCTAAACAACATTATGCAAACCGACAACGCTAGTTTAGACCTAAATTTGCAAGTTCAAACTAATGAGACTAGCGAGCCTATCAAACTAAAATCTAATGTGGCACTCAATATGCCAAAAATGATGGCTACATCTAGCACGAGCAATATCCCTTCTAATGGTGGGCTGAAACTTTCACTAAAAGGAAGCGTAGAGTTCGATTCACAACTAATAAACTACGACATCAATTACCTAAATGGCTACATATACGCAAAATTTGGCGATGCATTCTTCAAACTAGAAACAAACAATCTATCAAACGATATAAATAAAATTCTAAACTTTGGTGTTCTAAAAAAATTTGGAATTAATATAGAACTACCAGACTTATCAGGTTTTAGCTTCGATGCTTCAATGCTAACAACACTCGCTAGTTCAATGACAGAAGCAGACACCGAAAACGGCAAAGAACTCACAATCAACCTTTTTGGTTACGGCAATGCAGTGCTACTAACCGATAACGACTATATTCTAAAAAACATAACACTCAAAGACTTGAACTTTAACGGAACAAAGATAGTCGCTGATATTCAGGCAGACCTAAACGCCGAAAAAACAGAGATAGTAGAGCCAGCGAACAAAGAAGAAATTAACGACTTTACTAACCTAACAAAATTCCTAGAAATAGCAGATAAACTTGTAGACAAAGGCTATATCAGTGGAAAGATAGACATTAATTTACTAAAAAACAATTTGTCTTTTGATTACTTCTTTGATTTTAACGACTTTAACAATCTTAGTGCATACCTAAAAACATCAATTTTTGATAGTGACTTTGTTATGCAAATAAAGAGTGACAAAGCACTCGTAAAACTAAACGACTACAAATACTACTTCGACCTTCCATTCGACACTCAAGAAATTATCGACAGCCTAAACTATTACGCTAAAAAGTTTGGAATTGAACTTCCTACTGGCGAGATTGATAGTTTGGTTAGCAGTAT
>CATZIR010000058.1 GCA_958420145.1 uncultured Eubacteriales bacterium
CAAAATGTTAAAAGTGAATATTACAAAACCAGTAGTTCTAGCCAAGAAAACATCAAAAAAACGGCGCAAGACAGTATGAACAGATACGCCAATTTTTCACAGCAAGAACTAATGGAAGAACTAATCAAACAAACTAACGGAAAAAAGAAAGACGGCTCACTTTCTCAAGAAAAAATCGAGCAAATGTATCAAACAATATACAATATTTTGCCACCAGAAAATCGACAAAATCTCGACAATATTTTTAATAAGTTGCGATGATAAATACACGAAAAATCGACCCTAGTATTCTATATCAAGTTAAGACAGAAAATTTTAACTTCGACAGAATGGAATGCCTAGTTTATAGTTCCAATTATCAAAAAACAAAGCGATATCTTGAAAGTATGACAACTTGCAAGATTTTTGCTGAATACCCGTTTATTAACGCTTTTGCAGTTAATGCTTGCCCGAACTCAATCGGTATGCTATCGTCAATCAAGCACATTAAGTATATAACCAGCGAAGCCAAGGTTTTTGCACAAGTAAACATCGCTAAAAAAGTTATGAACCTAGAAAAACTAACCCAAGACGGCTACGACGGTAGTGGAGTAACTATTGCCTTTATCGACACAGGAATTGCTAGCCATATCGACTTTTTAATGCCAAATAATCGTGTTTTGGTTTTCAAAGATTTTGTGGGCTATGAAAAAAACGCCTACGACGATAACGGTCACGGCACTTTCGTGTCTTCGGTAGCGTGTGGCAATGGTATATGTAGTGGCAAAAAATATGCAGGCATTGCACCAAATGCAAACATCATTTCTCTAAAAGCGCTAGACAAAAATGGCGAAACTGGTGCTTTTACCATTCTAGAAGCAATGCAGTGGATTCACGACAATCACAAAAAGTATAACATTCGAGTGGTGTGTATGAGTTTTGGAAGCCAACCACTAAGCAGTGGCGACCCACTAATTCGTGGCGCAGAAACGCTGTGGAACGACGGCATAGTAGTTGTTGTCGCAGCAGGTAATAGTGGACCAGAAACCTCTACAATAAAAAGCCCGGGAGTTAGCACAAAGGTAATAACCGTGGGGGCTTTAAATGACGCACGCAGTGAAGACGGCAAGTTTGACGAAAAAATGTTCAAAGTGGCTGACTTTTCGTCTCGTGGACCTGCTTTTAACAACTTCAAACCAGACTTGGTAGCAAGTGGAGTAAAACTCACTTGTTGCTCTATTAACGAAAAAGAGCCATACACCCAAATGAGTGGCACGAGTGTTGCCACACCACTAATTGCTGGACTGTCGGCTCTCATTATTCAAAAATTTCCAGAAATTTCTCCATACGAAGTGAAAGGACTAATTTTACAAAACTGTAAAAAAATTACTGGCAACCGAAACGAAGAAGGCTTTGGCTACTTCAAAATAGACTAAAAAATAGCACCAACTAAGGTGCTTTTTTTATTGCATAAATAATTGCCCTTTATATGCTCAAACTAAGTTTGTTAAAACAAACAAAATTGAAACTAATTATTTTATGGAATTCTTCCTAATCGTATAAAAGGAGAAAAAATGAAAACAAAAATTCAAAATTTTGTGAAAGTATTATTGGTCATATTTCTTTTGGCTATTTTTATTTCTGGATTTGTTTCAGACGAAAACTTTTTGATTAAAAAAAATAAGACTAATTTATTAGATATGAAAAACACAGAAATTTGTTCAGTTGAAACTACACAAAGCAGTTATCCTACACTAATTTTCACATATCTCGATAGTAAAATCAAAATTTCTTTTATTAAGCAAATTAGAGAATATACAGGTTTAGGGTTAGCACAAGCAAAGACCATTGCAGATGCCATTGTTGCAGGCGAGTCTCAAACTGTTGAAGCTAATCCCAAAAGTGATGCTGCGGCAACTACTGCATTGACACAATTTGATGCTTGGGTAGAATCTGGACAACTTGCCTATACTAAGCAAGGACTAGAAACAACAGATGTAGAATTTCCAAGTAATTGGCGAACTCTAATTGCATCAAGTTTGGCTAGTCTTAGTGATACGAGTTTAATAAGGTCTATAGTTTTTTCAAAAGATGCTGTTCCAACAGACGCTTTTCAAATTGGAACAAATGGACTATATTTTACTTTTGATGAAAATACTGGAATTTTAGTTTTTTATGCGATTGATTCTAAATTAATTATTGCGCCAGCACTTTCCACAAACTTGTTTAAAAATTTATCTTCGCTTTCTTCTATTGATTTTACAAATTTTAGCACGAAAAATGTAACAAACATGTCATATATGTTTTGCCAACTATACGAATTGACAAGTTTAGATCTAAGTAACTTTGACACATCAAGCGTTGAAAATATGGAAAGTATGTTTACAGAATGTAGCAGTTTATCAAAACTAGATTTAAGTAATTTTGATACATCTAATGTAACAAATATGGACTGTATGTTTCTATTTACGGCAATTACTGACTTGAATTTAAGTGGTTTTGATACTACTAAAGTTACAAGTATGTCTAATGCATTAACCTTTCTTACCTATATTGATGGTGGTGGCACAATTCCTTATAACTATACACTAAATTTGTCTAATTGGACTTTATCCAACGAAGTTACAAAAAAAGAAGTGTATGATTGTATTACATCACATAAATTTGCAAGTTTAGACTTAACTGGATGTGATCTTTCTCAGTTGGGAGATTTAGTTACCGCAGACAGTAAGATTGATGCAGATTCTATAATAATTAATTTGGAGCAAATTAGTGGAGTCACAATCGCATTAGGAAATCCCTTATATTATAATGGCGTAGAGTACAACACAATAGATTCCAATATGGCAAGTGCTGGTTCAGGAACAATTACACTTACAAAAGACAGTGATGTTCCAAGCACTGGTGTTATTGCAAGTACCGTATTGCCAGCAGTAATATCATTAGTAACATTACTTGGAATTGCATTTATTGTTCAATCTTTAAAAAATAAAAGAATAATATAATAATAAAAGAGAACCCTAAAAGTTCTCTTTTTATTCTTTAACAAGTTCGTCAAGCGTCACACCAAAAAACTCTGCAACTTTGCACGCATTTAGTAGTGTTGGCTGATATGTGCCGTCCAGCCACTTATAGATTGTATCTCGTGTGCAGTTTAGTGCCTTTGCAAGGGTATTTACCGTGCAGTTTTGACTACTGAGCAAATATTTCAAGTTATTTCTAAAATTTTCTATATATTCCATTTATTCTTCCACATCGTTTACATTGTCAAAAATAGGTGAATCAAAAAATTCTCTCATAGTAACGCCAAGACCATAACAAATTTTAGAAACAGTTGCGATTTCACTTTTCTTTGAATGACCATTTAGTAAACTGGTTATGGTTGATGTGTTAATATAGCAATTGGATGCAATTTTATTTATAGAATAATTCTTTTGCTCGGCTAGTTCAATTATTCTTTTTCTAAGTGCGTCTTGTGCTTTCATAAAATTCTCCTTTTTTCTAAATTTTATCAATGAAAAAATATAAAAAGTTATCGCTACAGCAACAATTTGTTGCCATAGCGATAACTTTTTAGTATAATTAAAGTATGGAGGTAAAATATGAAACTTATTCCTGAAAACGAAAAAACATTTTATGAAGCAAGATTACTTGCGTCATTAAGGGGCTTAAATGAAAATACATATAGAGAAATTTGTGATATTTTAGAAAAACTAATTGAATCGCACGAAAAATACGAAAATTATCTTACTTTACTTGATACATCTGTGAATCATATTTGTTCTTATAGAAAAGAAAAATTCGGTATCTAATTCAAGGTTTTTAGCATTTTAATTAACTTGTCGATTTCTCTTTTTTTGTTGTAGTGGGAGAGTGAAACTCTAATTGTTCCACCATTTTTGATTGTTTTCAAGTTTTCGTGAACGAGTGGAGCGCAGTGAAGTCCACTTCTAACGCAAATATTTTTGCTGTCTAGATAGTCTACAACTTCGCTTGGTTCGTGATTAGTCATTGCAAACGACACAACACCATTGTAGCAGTCGGGTTTAGTGTAGATTTTTATGTTTTTTATTTGAGAAAGTTGGTCTAGCAAATACTTGGTCAAGGCTTCTATTTTGCTGTTAATTTTGTCAAAATGCTTTTGAACATAACTTATTCCAGCCGACAAACTCATTATGTTTGGAGTAGCGCCTGTGCCTGCTTCCAAACTCTCAGGGGGAGTTACTGGTGGCAAGAGCATTTCTCCGTATGTGCCAGTTCCACCAAATTTTAGTGGGCAGATTTCTACATCTTTTTGGTAGCATAATAGTCCCACGCCTTGTATGTGACCTGCCACGCAAATGATATCTATGTTTTGATTAATCATATCAATTTTTTGATGTCCTGCACTTTGCGCGCAATCGACCATAAAGAGTATTTTGTGCTTTTTGCACAAACTACCAATAGCACTAACATCTTGAGTAGCGCCAGTAACATTGCTCGTGTGGTTGATGACGACTAAGTAGGTGTTAGGTCGTATTTCTTTTTCTATCATCTCTGGTGTTATGTGATAATTTTCGTCGGCTTGAACCACTGTTAGAGAGATTACACCGTCTTTTTCTAGTTTTTTTAGGGGTCTTGCCACCGAATTATGCTCGTTTGAAGATATAATCACATGACCACCTTTTTTGACCGTGCCAAAAATAGCAGTGTTTAACGCTTCGGTGCAACCACTCGTAAAAATAACATGTTCTGGCGAGCCTACATTAAAAAAATCGTTAGCCTTTAATCTTGCTTCAAAAACTTCGTTTCCAGCATTTAGGCTCAGTTTATGGGCGCTTCTTCCGGGATTGGCACAATACTTTTTAGTTAGTGCCTTAAAAACAGCCCATTTTACGCAAAAAGGCTTTTTGTTTGTTGTGCTTGCATTGTCTAAATAAATCATAGCTGCTCCACCCCGGTGATCCGCACCCCATGCT
>CATZIR010000059.1 GCA_958420145.1 uncultured Eubacteriales bacterium
GCTAACCGTAGAATTTCATCAGTTGGTGAATTAATTCAAAACGAATTTAGGAACGGTGTTGCAAAACTAAAAGATAGCATTAGAGAAAATATGCAATCTCACGACATCAACGAAATGACACCTTCAACACTAATTAGTGCAAGACCAGTTAATAAGTTCCTAAAAGACTTCTTAGCAAGTGGACAACTTTCACAAATTACAGAAGACTTTAACCCATCAGCAGCATTGACAAACAAACGTCGTATTAGTGCAGTTGGTCCTGGTGGTATCAAAAAGGAAAGAGCCGGAGCAGAAGTTCGTGACGTACACTATTCTCACTATGGTAGAATTTGTGCTATCGAAACCCCAGAAGGTCAAGGTATTGGTTTGATTAACGGACTTGCCGCCTTCTGTAGAATTAATGACTATGGTTTTATCGAAACTCCATACAGAAAAGTTGTAGACGGAAAACCAACAGACGAAATTAGATATATGATGGCTGACGAAGATGAAAAATACGAAATCTGCCAAGCCATTGAACCTGTAAAAGAAGACGGAAGTTTTGTTCATGACAAAATTCTATGTCGTAAAAAAGGTGTTTACACCGAAGTTAAGGGCAGTCAAGTAGAATATATGGATGTATCTCCAAAACAATTCATTTCTGCTCAAACTTCACTTATTCCTTTCCTAGAAAACGATGATACAGTTCGTGCCTTAACAGGTTCAAACATGCAACGTCAAGCAGTGCCACTACTTAGAGCAGAAAGCCCTATTGTAGGAACAGGTGTGGAACATAGAATTGCCCTAGACAGTGGTGCTATGGTAGTTAGTGATGTTAACGGCGTTGTTGAATTCGTTGACGCAAAAACTATTGTTATTAAGTGTGAAGATGGAACATCTAAAACATTTAATTTAACAAAATTTCAAAAAACAAACAAAGAAACATGTTATAACCAAAAACCAAATGTTAAACACGGCGACAAAGTTAAAGTTGGCGATGTTATAGCAGATGGTTACTCAACACAAAATGGGGAACTTGCTCTTGGTAAGAATGTAACTATTGCCTTTATGAACTGGGAAGGTTACAACTACGAAGATGCTATCTTGATTAGCGAAAAACTAGTTAAAGAAGACACATTCACTTCTATCGCATTAAAAACAGAAGAATGTGCAGCAAGGTCAACAAAACTTGGTGACGAAGAAATTACTCGTGACATTCCAAATGTTAGCGAAGAAATGCTTCGTAACCTAGATGAAAACGGTATCGTTAGAGTTGGTGCAGAAGTTAGACCTGGTGACTACCTTGTTGGTAAAGTTACTCCAAAGGGCGAAACAGAACTAACTCCAGAAGAAAGACTACTTCGTGCAATCTTTGGTGAAAAGGCAAGAGAAGTTAGAGATAACTCTCTAAAAGTTCCACACGGCAGTGGCGGTATCGTTGTAGATGTTCAAATATTCACTAGAAAAAATAAAGACGAACTTGACCCAGGTGTTAATACACTTGTTAAAGTTTACATTGCTAAAAAGCGTAAGATTTCTATCGGCGATAAGATGGCCGGACGTCACGGTAACAAAGGTGTTGTATCTAGAGTGTTACCAGAACAAGATATGCCATTTATGGCTAATGGTCAACCAGTAGATATCGTTTTAAACCCACTAGGCGTTCCTTCTCGTATGAATATTGGTCAGGTATTGGAAGTTCACTTAGGTTTGATTGCTAAAACTCTTGGTTGGAAAGTTGCTACACCAACATTCAATGGTGCAAAAGAAAGTGACATCTTGCAGATGTTAAAAGAAAACAACTTGCCACAAGATGGAAAGATGCAACTATACGACGGAAGAACAGGTGACCCATTTGAAAACAAAGTTACTGTCGGCGTTATGTATATGATTAAGCTAGAACATATGTCAGAAACAAAAATTCACGCTCGTTCTATTGGTTCATACGCAGTTGTTACTCGTCAACCTCTTGGCGGTAAGGCTATGTTCGGTGGACAGAGATTTGGTGAAATGGAAGTTTGGGCTCTTGAAGCGTATGGTGCTTCACACCTTCTTCAAGAAATGCTAACTGTTAAATCAGACGATGTTCAAGGTAGAACAAAAACATACGAAAGTATCGTTCAAGGTCAACCAATCGCAGAACCTGGTGTTCCAGAAGGATTCAAGGTTTTGGTTAAGGAATTCCAAGCAATCGGTCTAGATGTTAAGATTCTAACAGACGACAACAAGGAACTCTCTGTTGACCAAATTGCACCAGAAGAAGCAAGCCCAAGAAGACTTACTCAGTCAATTGAAAACGAACTTAAAGATATTGATATTGACGAACCTCAAGAAATTGAACTTAATGATAACGAAGAAGACAATCAAATTGATGATTCTATGTTTGACCAAGAAGATTTATTTGATGACTTATATGATGAAGAATAAGGAGAAAAAAGATGTACGAATTAAACAATTTTCACGCTATGAAAATCAGTTTAGCCTCACCAGAAAAGATTAGAGAATGGTCTCATGGTGAAGTTACAAAGGCAGAAACAATTAACTATCGAACTCAAAAACCAGAGAAAGATGGCTTGTTTTGCGAAAGAATTTTTGGTCCAAGAAAGGACTATGAATGTCATTGTGGAAAATACAAAAGAATTAGACACAAAGGTTTAATTTGTGATAAATGCGGTGTTGAAGTTACTGTTTCAAGCGTTCGTAGAGAGCGTATGGGACACATCGAACTTGCTACTCCTGTTTCTCATATTTGGTTTTTCAAAAACAATCCTTCTAAAATAGGATTTGCACTAGATATTCCAGTAAAGCAACTAGAACAAGTTCTTTACTACGTAAACTACATTGTGCTTGATAAAGGTAATACAGATTTTGAAGTAAAACAAATTATCACCGATAGAGAATATCGTGAAGCACAAGAAAAATTTGGTCCAAATTGTTGTAGAGTTGGCATGGGTGGAGAAGCCATCAAGGAACTTCTCCATAAGGTCGACCTAGAAAAAGAAATTGAAGGACTAAAAAAAGACCTAGAAAAATCAAAAGGTCAAAAGAGAATTAAACTTGTCAAAAGACTTGATATTTTGGAAGCTTTCTACACAAGTGGTAACAAACTAGAATGGATGATTATGGATGTTATTCCAGTTATTCCACCAGATTTAAGACCTATGATTCAATTAGACGGTGGCAGATTTGCTACTAACGACTTGAACGACTTATATCGTAGAGTAATAAACAGAAATATTCGTCTTAAAAAATTAATGGAACTTGGTGCTCCAGATGTTATTATTCGTAACGAAAAGCGTATGCTCCAAGAAAGTGTTGATGCGCTATTCGATAACGGAAAACGTGGCAAGCCAGTTGTTGGCGGAAGCAAGGGTAGAGAATTAAAATCTATCAGTGCAGCCCTAAAAGGTAAACAAGGTAGATTCCGTCAAAACTTGCTAGGTAAACGTGTTGACTACTCAGGTCGTGCCGTTATCGTTATCGGTCCAGAACTAAAAATGTATCAATGCGGACTTCCAAAACAAATGGCTCTAGAACTATTCAAGCCATTCATTATGAAGCGTCTTGTTGAAATGAATCAACAATATAGCATCAAAACAGCAAAGAGAATGGTAGATAGAGAAAGACCAATCGTTTGGGACGTTCTTGATGAAGTTATTAAAGACCACCCAGTTTTACTAAACCGTGCTCCTACACTTCATAAATTATCAATTCAAGCATTCGAACCAGTGCTAGTAGAAGGTAATGCAATTAGACTTCACCCACTAGTATGTACTGGCTTTAACGCCGACTTCGATGGTGACCAGATGGCCGTTCACGTTCCACTATCACTCGAAGCACAAACAGAAGCAAGATTCTTGATGCTTGCAAGTAACAACATCGTAAAACCAGCCGATGGCAAACCTATCGTTACTCCACAACAAGATATCGTTCTTGGAACATACTATCTAACTATGGAAAAACCGGGTGCTAAGGGCGAAAATCGTTGCTTTACTTGCGAAGACGAAGTTTTGATGGCATACCAACTAAAACAAATTGAGCTTCACTCTTTAATTTATGTTAGGAAAAAGGTTGAATTTAATGGCAAGCCTTTAATAGGTCGTGTTAAAACAACAGCAGGAAGAATTATATTCAACGAAGTTATTCCTCAAGATTTAGGATTTAAGGATAGAACAACCGAAGATGGCGCTCTTGCCTACGAAATTGACTATCCAACAGGCAAGGACGAACTTGGTAAAATCGTTGCTAAAATCTATGAAAAACATGGAACAACTCAAACATCTATTATTCTAGACAAAATTAAATCATTAGGATATAAATTTTCAACTTTGTCTGGTATTACTATGAACCTATTCGATATGGAAATTCCAGCACAAAGAGAACAAGTTATAGCAGATACAGATAAGCTTGTTGCAGAAAACGAAAAACTTTACAAGCGTGGTCTTATAACAAAGAGTGAAAAATCTGACCGTAACATCAAGTTATGGGAAGAGGCAACAGGTAAGATGTCTAACTTGGTTCGTGAGAACTTAAAGACATACAACCCACTAAGAATTATTGCCGTTTCTAAGGCAAGAACAAACCCATCACAGCTAAACCAAGTTTGTGGTATGCGTGGACCTATTACTTCTACATCTAGTGAAAAGATTGACATTCCTATTAAGTCTAACTACCGTTTGGGACTAACACCTATCGAGTACTTTATGTCATCTCGTGGTGGTAGAAAAGGTCTTGCTGATACAGCGTTAAAGACAGCCGAAGCAGGTTACTTAACAAGAAGACTTGTAGATGTAGCGCAAGAAGTTATCGTTACAACAGAAGACTGTTTTGCAGACCTTGGCGAAAAAGTTAAGGGTATGACAGTTAGCAAAGTTGTTATCGACTCAACCGAAGTTATATCTC
>CATZIR010000060.1 GCA_958420145.1 uncultured Eubacteriales bacterium
ATCTTGTCTATTTCGTCGATATATACAATGCCTTTTTCTGCTTTTTTTACATCGCCATTAGCGTTCGCAAGTAGTTTTGCCAAAATACTCTCGACATCTTCTCCAACATAGCCTGCTTCGGTCAAGGTTGTGGCGTCAGCATGAGCAAAAGGAACATTGAGTATTTTAGCAAGAGTTCGAGCAAGCAAGGTCTTTCCACTACCAGTTGGACCAATTAGCAAAACATTGCTTTTGTCTAGTTCCACTTTGCTAGAACTAGACACGCTTTCGTTATACTTTATACGCTTATAATGGTTGTATACAGCCACGCTAAGCACTCTTTTGGCTTCGTCCTGACCGATTATATAACTATCGAGATGCGCCTTTATTTCGCTTGGTTTTAGTATTTTGAAGTTTAGCCCAGTGCTATCACTTTCTTTTATGATATTAGAACATATTTGCACACATTCGTCACAAATATACGCTGAGCCATTGGGACTAGCGATAAATTTTAGTGCCTGACTTTGCTCTTTACCACAAAATGAACAGACCATATTTAGTATTGTTTTTGCCATACTACACTCTCTTTGTTAAAACTTTGTCTATTAACCCATACGACAAGGCTTCATTTGCCGACATATAATAATCTCTATTGGTGTCTTTTTCGATTTGTGCTAGGGTTTTGCCTGTTTTTTCAGCCAAAATTTTGTTTAGTTTATCTCGCATTTTTAGTATTTCTTCGGCTTGAATTTTGATGTCGCTCGCCTGTCCTTGTGCGCCACCAAGTGGTTGATGAATCATAATTCTAGAGTTTGGCAGAGCGTAACGCTTACCTTTTGTTCCACAAGCAAGCAAAACTGCACTCATCGACGCCGACATTCCCACGCAAATGGTAGAAACATTGCATTTTATATAATTAATCGTGTCTAAAATTGCAAGCCCTGCATCGACAATTCCACCCGGAGAATTAATATAGAGCATAATGTCCTTCTCGCTGTCCTTGCCTTCTAAAAACAACAGTTGGGCAATTATGGTGTTAGCAAGTTCGGTTGTAATCTCTCCTGTTAGAAAAATTATTCTATCTTCTAGCAGTCTTGAAAAGATGTCATACGACCTTTCGCCACTGCTTGTTTGGTCTACTACATAAGGTATAAGCATAAAAAAACTCCTAAAAATCAAAATTAGTTGTCTACTAAAATTTTATCTTTGGAGTTTTATAATTTATTATCTTATTGCTGAAAATTAAACTACTATTTATTGTTTTCTTTTAAGAAATTTAGCAATTTATCTACAATAATGTTGTTTGAAATTTGATTTAGAACTTGTTCATTAACATTCTTTTTAACTTCGTCAAGAGATGTGTTCATCTTTAGTGCTTGTTTAGCAAGTTCGTCGTCGATGTCTTTATCTGTAACTTCGATTTTTTCTTGTTTAACAAGTGCTTGCATAACTAGACGAGTTTTGCATGTTTTTCTTGCATCTTCTTTTCTGCTTGCCTTTAGTTCGTCTAATGTTTGGTGAGCATATTCAAGATACATATCAAGTGTCATACCACTGTGTGATAGTCTGTGTTCAAAGTCGTGAATGAACATATCAACTTGTTCATTAACCATACTTTCTGGAATATCTACAACTGCATTGTCTGCAACAGCGTCTAGTAGTTTTGCTTCGTATTCGTAGTCGGCTTGTTGTTTCTTTACTTTTAGCAAGTCTTCTTTAATGCTCTTTTTGTAGTCTGCAAGTGTGTCATATTCGCTAACATTTTGAGCAAATTCGTCGTTGATTTCTGGAACGATTTTTTCTTTTACTGCATGAACTTTAACTTTGAAAGTAGCAACTTTTCCTTGCATTGCTTCCATAAAGTAGTCGGTTGGGAATGTTACAACAACATCTTTTTCTTCTCCTGCTTTTAGACCAATCATTCCATCTTCAAAACCAGGAATGAATTTGCCACTGCCGATTTCAAGTTCGTAGTTTTCTGCTTTTCCGCCTTCAAACTCTTTGCCATCAATATAGCCAGCAAAATCAAATACTGCAATGTCGCCTTTTTTGATTGCTCTGTCACAAGCAACAATTCTAGCAGATTTTTCTGCCATTCTGTTTAGTTCTTGCTTTACTTCTTCGGCTGAAACTTTAACTTCTGGTTTTTCAATTTTAAGATTTTTGTATTCGCCTAGTTTTACTTCTGGGTATAAGTCCATTGTAACTTCTAGTGTTATACCTGTCTTGTCTAATTTTTTGATATTAAGTGAAGGTGCGCCAACAACTTCTACCTTTTCTTTGCCCAAAATTTCGTCCATACTATGATAGAAACATTCGTCAATAGCGTCATTATAGAAAACACTTTCGCCATATTGTTTTTCAATAACTTTTCTTGGTGCTTTGCCCTTTCTAAAGCCTTCTACAGTGAATTTTGCTTTTTGGTGTTCATAAACATGGTCAAGTTCGTGTTCCCATTCTTCGCCTGTTAGGTCGATAACAAACTTAACTTTTGTTTTTTCTAGTTCTTTTGTATATTTCATTTTTTACTCCTTAATCCACTTTGGTGAATTTTAACTTGGTTATTATAACATAATTTTGGCAATTTGCAATCTATTATTGCCAAATTTGTTGCATAATTTGTAGATTTGAAACTAAAAATTAAAAATCATTTTTATCAAGAAAAACAACATAATACCAGCCATAAGTCCACAGAAAATTGCGGGCATAAGTCCGTTTAGTTTTTCTCGCCTTAGTGCTTTTTTGTACTTTTTTTGACTTTTGTCGTTCAATACATATTGTTCACCTTCATCGGTGACAGATAGTTCCATAATTAGTTCTTGTTGAACCATTTCGTCGTGCTTGAACTTTTTGTTAGCCTGCATTGCAAACTTTATTGTGAGCATTATAAGTCCCACTATTATTAGCACCAATGCTGGGTACACTAACACTGACCAAACTGTGTTGAACATAACACATATAAAAGCCAAAGCAAAAACTGCTAATATAGCCCAAGTATATTTTGAAAATTTTATCATCACTTTCTCCTTAAATTCCAAAGATTGGTAATACAACAAATACAGCAATCATAATGCAAGCGATTACATATATCACAATATACACTGCACTTCTCTTGCTTCTAACATAGCCATATGCCGATATGCATGCACAAACATATGCAAGTGCCTGAGCGATTTGTCTAACTATACTAGCAATCTTAGAAAATACATCACTACCATTGCTTCCAAGTTTGCTAGCAATCAAACTAATTAGCAAAGCAATAGCCAAAAATATAATTGCAACAAATGCCATTGCACTAAAAAATCTTTTTGAATTAATTTCCTTTTTCATAATTTTCTCCTTCAAAGTAAAAATATATCACACAAAGCAAAAATTTCAAAATAATTGACCCATAATTTTATCTATGCTTGTCTATAAAATCGTAAAATTTTTGTGGCAAAGTGGTTTGCAAAACAATTTTTTCGTTAGTTGTTGGTTCAAAAAACTCTATTTTGTAGGCGTGCAAAAGTTGACCGTTAAGTTCCTTGTGAGTTTTGAAGCCATAAGTCATATCGCCAACAACTGGGTGACCTAAATATTTTGCATGCACTCTAATTTGATGAGTTCTACCTGTTTTGAGTTCAAACTCCACTACCGAGTAGCCGTTTAGCCTTTCGATAACTTTATATAGCGTTATCGCTTTTTTGCCCTTTGTGTTTTCGCAAACTTCTATCATTTTTCTGTTTTTTGTGCTACGAGCAAGATTGGTTTCAACCACTCCACTGTCGTTTTTTAGGTTGCCTTCGAGCACAGCAATATAGTAGCGTTTGCAAGTTTTTGTTTTTATTTGCTGGGCAAGAGATTGATGTGCAAAATCGTTTTTGGCAACAAGCAATAATCCACTTGTGTCTTTGTCTAGCCTATGCACAATACCCGGTCTAAACTCGCCATTAATGGTGCTAAGACTATGGGTGTAGTTTGCAAGTGCATTAACAAGTGTTCCCGTATAGTTTCCACATGCTGGGTGAACAACCATTCCACTTGGCTTATTTACAACAAGCAAGTTATCATTTTCAAACACTATGTCTAGTTTTATGTCTTCTGGGCTAGCGTTAATGGTAGGCTCAACAAGTTCGGTATAGTCCACTTCGTCACCCGCCTTTACTTTGTAGCCTGCCTTTTGCTTTTTTCCATCAACAAGCACAAGAACGTTTTCTATTGTTTTTTTGATTTTGCTTCGAGTAATGCCACTTAGTTTGTCTTCCAAAAAAACATCTAGCCTTTTGTTTTCGTCTGTTTTTTCTACAATAAATTTTGTCATTTTTCCTTCTTTTTAGTTTTTATTTTTTTAATGATACTATTTCTCATCAATATTGTTTTTATCTTCGATTTTTGCTACGGTTTCATTTTCTTTTTTCTTAGATATTTTTGGTTCGATAAACACTAAGAACACACAAAGGAGTATTATTCCAATGGTTAGGCAACTATCGGCAAAGTTAAAGATTGGAAAGTGAATTAGGTCAAACGATAAAAAGTCTCTAACATAGCCTAAAAAAATTCTGTCTATCAAGTTTCCTATTGCACCAGAAATTATTAGTGCCATACTGGTTTTATAAAAGTTATTTTTATTTTTTTGAAAATAATTAAAGATAAAAATAAAGATTAAGAACGCAAGTGTTATGAAAATAAGTAGCAAAGTTTTACCTTCTAACACACTAAACCCTGCTCCCGTGTTATGCGACCAAGTAAAACTAAAAACACCGTTAATCACTGGAATATTTTTATAGTCAAAAATTATTTTTGTAACTTGGTCAACAACGATTAGACCGACAGTTATCAAAATAAAAACATATGTTTTTTTAATGTATTCCCATAGTTTGTTAAAAAAATTTTTCATACACCTATTTTACAAT
>CATZIR010000061.1 GCA_958420145.1 uncultured Eubacteriales bacterium
TAATTTACTTTATGAAAGAAATGCTTTCTAAGGTATTTAGAAAAGACATCAATGTTAGATTAAGACCGGGTTATTTCCCATTTACAGAGCCAAGTTTCGAGTTGGACGCCAGTTGTCCATTCTGTGGTGGAAAAGGCTGTCCTACCTGCAAAAACGGTGGCTGGATTGAACTTTGCCCATGTGGTATGATTCACCCAAAAGTTTTGCAAATGGGTGGTGTAGACACAAACAAATATCAGGGTTTTGCTTTTGGACTAGGACTAACAAGACTTGCTATGATGAAATATGGCATTAGAGAGATTAGATACCTAAATTCTGGTAACATCAAATTCTTAAAGCAAACAGGCACAAAATAGGAGAATAGATTATGAAAATTAGTATGAATTGGATTAACGACTATGTTGATTTGAGTGGCGTAGACAAAAAGGACCTTATTGCAAAATTTGGTCTTAGAACTGCGGAAGTAGAAGAAGTCTATGAACTTGGTAACGACATTCAAGGCGTTATTGTTGCAATGATTAAAGAAGTTAGCCCACATCCAAAGAGCAATCATTTGCACAAACTAAAAGTGGATACAGGCAGAGAAATATTAGACATCGTCTGTGGCGCTCCAAATGTTAGACCTAATATGAAAGTTGCACTCGCAACAGTTGGTGGAAGCGTTAAGGGAATGGCCATTCAAAAGGCGGTTATTGCTGGCGAAGAAAGTTACGGAATGTGCTGTTCGAAAGAAGAACTTGGCTTTAGCGAAGGAGACGAAGGAATTTGGGAAATTGACCCATCAATTCCACTTGGCACAGACATAAAACAAGTTTACGAACTAGACGACACCGTGTTTGAAGTAGACAACAAGTCGCTAACAAACCGACCAGACCTATGGTGTCACTATGGCATCGCAAGAGAAATCTCTGCAATTTTAGATAGACCACTAAAACCAATCGTAACAGAAAATTTGCAATACTACACACAAAATGGACTAGTTGATGTAGAAGTAAGTGCAGATAATTGTTACAGATACAGCACCATAAAAATTGGAAATGTAACAAAAAAAGTTAGCCCAATAGGTGTTCAAATTAGATTATTTTACTGCGGAATGAGAGCAATAAACTTGCTTGCCGACCTAACAAACTATGTAATGCTTGATGTTGGACAACCTATGCACGCATTTGATGGCAACAGAGTAAAAAATATTCAAGTTAAGGAATTAAGAAGCCCTATTGAATTTGTAACACTAGACAAAGAAACAAGAACCTTGCCAGAAAAAAGTATGGTTATTTGCACAAACAATGAGCCAGTTGCAATCGCAGGTGTTATGGGTGGACTTGAGAGCGAAATCACCGACAATACTAAAAACTTGTTGCTCGAAAGTGCTTGTTTTGATGCTACAAGTGTTAGAAAAACAGCGCAAAATATTGGTCTTAGAACAGAAGCAAGCGCAAGATACGAAAAATCGCTCGACCCAGAACTAACAACCCTTGCCATCGCAAGATTTGTTCACATTTTGCGTTCAGTAGACCCACAAATCACAATTCAAAGTGCATTAACCGATGTATACAACAAAAAGTACCCAGAACGCATAATAACCACCACAATGGAGTTTATTAATCGTTATGTTGGAATTACATTCAAGCCAGAACAAGTTGGCAAAATACTAACAAATTTGGGCTTCAAAGTGGACTACAACGGTTCTATTTTGTCAATCAAAGTACCATCGTATAGAGCAACAAAAGATGTTACTCTTGCGGTTGATATTGTAGAAGAAATTGCAAGAATGTACGGCTACGATAACATTCCACAAATTCCAGTCCAAGCAAGCCTTAGACCAGTAGAACAAAAGCCAGAACATATTATGGAATACGACAGCAAAAAATTGCTTGCCGAAAAGTTTGGTCTAAACGAAGTTCACACATATCTATGGAATGACGAAAAGACTAAAAAAGACCTGCTTTTAGATACCACAGGCTATGTTAAAGTACTAAATTCCACCGTTAAAGATAACGACGAAATTAGAGCAGAAATAGTTCCATCATTACTAAAAGTAATGAACGACAACAAAAAGTACGAAAAAGAAGTTGGCGTATTTGAAATTGGTAGAGTTTGCACAGGGCTAGATAAGGACAATCTTTGCGTAGAAGAAAAGCACCTCGGCATTGTGCTATCTAGTGCAGAAAAAAACGAAAAAGACCTATATTTTGAACTAAAAAGTATGATTGAAAGTTTGGTTGATACCGAACTTAAAAACACATTAACATTGAAGATAGGGGACGCACAAACCAATCTTGTTCACCCAAAAAATAACGCAAGCATTTTGGTTGGTGGAAAAGAAATCGGCTATCTTGGTTTATTGCACCCAAAATCTTTGCAAAAGATAGGTAAGGGCATAAATGTTGCAATTTTGGAAATCAATTTTGCAAAATTTGCTAGCCTAAAACGAGAAGACAAAAAACTTGATGTTATAACAAAATATCAAACAAACCAACTAGACCTTAACTTTGTAGTTGATGAAAATGTGCTTTATCAAAACATCGAAAATGTTCTAGCGTCATACAAAACCGACCTAGATTACACCTTTAAACTAGTCGATGTATACAAAGACGCTGTTATACTTCCAAACAAAAAGAGTATGACATTCTCGTTTGAAATTTCTTCTAAAACTCACACACTAGTGGGCGAAGAACTTGATAAATTCCAAAACGATATGATTGCACTTGCCGAAAGCCACGGCTACAAACTAAGATAACAAAAAGCCACCAAATATGGTGGTTTTTTAATGCTAAAAACACTTTGATTTTTTGTTTAACTTTGTCAAAACGAACTTTGCTTATAAGTTTTTTGCTTGCCAAATTACTAAATTTTGTGGCATAATTAATTTGGAGAAATATTTGAATGAAAATTTTTGCAATAAGCGATTTGCATTTATCTATAAATACCAACAAACCAATGAACATTTTTGGACCAGTGTGGGAGTACCACTTTGAAACAATCTCTAAAGATTGGCGTAACAAAGTTAGTGACGACGACATCGTGCTTATTGCTGGCGACATTAGTTGGGGTATGAAACTAGAAGAAGCAATCGAAGATATAAAAGAATTTGCCGTTTTACCAGGTAAAAAGGTCATAACTCGTGGCAACCACGACTATTGGTGGAAGGGCATTTCTGCCATAAGAAATGTGCTACCAAATAGTGTTTACGCTCTTCAAAACGACGCAATAAAGTTTGGTGACTACATAATTTGTGGCACACGTGGTTGGACAGTTCCAGAAGGGCTAGAACAGTCAGCCGAAGACAAAAAGATTTTTGATAGAGAAGTGATAAGACTTGAATTATCACTAAAAGAAGCACAAAAACTTAGATTAAATAACGAAAAACTAATTTGTATGATACACTACCCACCATTCAACTCTAAAACCGAAGATAGTGCTTTTACTAACTTAATGGAAAAATATGGCGTAGACAAAGTGGTGTATGGACACTTGCACGGCAAGGGTGGTAGAACCATTATTCATACCAATAAAAATGGAATAGACTACTACCTAACATCTTGCGACAAGGTGCAAAACACATTAGTAACAATCTATGAATAAAGGAGAAAAAATGGAATTTAAACATATTCCAATAATGCTAAAGGAAGTGCTTGACGGACTAAACATCAAGCCAAATGGAATATACTTTGACGGCACACTTGGTGGTGCAGGTCACAGCAGTCAAATTCTAAAAAGACTAACTAATGGATTGCTTATTGGCTGTGATAAAGATATGGACGCACTTAAAGTGAGCAAAAAAAGACTTAGTGAGATTAGTTCTCATTTTACTTTGGTTCACGACGACTACAAAAACTATAAGCAGATACTAAAAGACTTAAAAATAGACAAAGTAGACGGAATTTTGCTAGACCTAGGTGTTAGTTCATACCAACTAGATAACGAAGAAAGGGGCTTTTCATACAGGTTTAATTCGCCACTAGATATGCGTATGGACAGGTCGAAATCTCTAACAGCACGAGATGTTGTTAATACTTATTCTCAACAGGAATTAACTAAAATTTTCTTTGAATATGGCGAAGACCCGTTTTCAAAACAAATTGCAAAAAATATTTGTTTGCAAAGAGAAATAAAACCTATCGAAACCACTTTTGAACTAGTAGACATTATCAAAAAAAGCCTGCCAGAAAAGGTGCTAAGAAGCAAAGGACACCCAGCAAAGCAAATATTCCAAGCAATTAGAATAGAGGTCAATGGCGAACTAAAAGACCTTGAAAACACCATCTACGACATGATAGATAGCCTAAGTTGTGGTGGTAGAATTGCAATTATAACTTTCCATAGTTTGGAAGATAGAATTGTAAAAAATGCTTTCAAACTTTGCTCAACCGATTGCATTTGTTCCAAGGAAATTCCAGTTTGTGTTTGTCATCACAAAGCAAGCATAAAACTGGTCAACAAAAAGCCACTTGTGGCGAGCCAAGCCGAGCAAAAAGAAAACACTCGTAGCGAGTGTGCAAAATTAAGAATAGCCGAAAAGTTGTAACATAATTTTTTATAGGAGGGAATATATTGTATGGAACACGAAAACGACATTTTAACAGTCGAGAAAGTGGACAAAACTACAGATGATAATTGGACATATGTTCCAAAAAAGCAGTCTAGTAATCAAACAATAAAGCAAGAGTATAAAGAATTTAGCGACTTTTCTCACGCAAAAAAGCCAAAAGATTACGAAGAATACGAGATAATTCAAACCTATACACCAAAGAAAAAAGCCAAGAAAAAAAAAAAGGTTTAAACATAAAAATAGGGAATTATAGTTTAGTAGATATCAATAATTACA
>CATZIR010000062.1 GCA_958420145.1 uncultured Eubacteriales bacterium
TCATATAATGTAGAAAGGAAAATAGTATGGAAACTAGTTTTTGCGAGTTAAAGGCGAAAGAAGTTGTTAATATTGTTGACGGAAAAAGGCTTGGACACATAACAGACCTTGTTTTTGAAACGCATTGTGGCAAAATTTTGGGGCTGGTTGTTCCTGGTGAAAAAAGTGGTTGGAATATCTTTAAGAGCGTCGAAGATATCTTTATTCCTTACCAAAATATTTGCAAAATTGGCTATGATACCATCTTGGTTGAACTATACAATCAAAACAGAATTAATGTTCTAAAACAGACTACCTACACTGCGACTGCCGAAGTTCAACAAGATAACAATATCAATGTGACAAAATAATATTAAAAAGCACCTATTCTTCCAATATTTTGGCATTACAAGGTGCTTTATTTTTGATAAAATTGAACTATGCAAGTGTATGTTGAGTATGTTGTTATTGATAATATGGTGATTGACACACTAATTTTGCTAATTACTTGCAAACTAAACAAAATCAACATCAAAAAATGGAAAATTCTTTTGATTAGTCTATACGGAACACTTGTGGCGTTGCTAAGCCCACTACTTAGTGGCATTTGGCTAATTTTAACAAAACTAATTTGTGGACTAAGTATGCCACTCTTTCTACTCAAAAAGCCCACCATAAAACAATACATAGTAGTTACTCTGTCATTTTTTCTTTCCACTATGCTATTAGGTGGAGTGTGTCTAGGTTTTTGCTCACTGTTTAACATAAAATACATTGTTTCCAACGGTTCAATTAGTATTTATAACTTCCCTGTTGGACTAGCACTAACGCTGGGCGTTGTAACCTACTTTATTCTAAAAAGTTTGATTTCGCACTTTTTCAAGGTTAAGCAGACAAGCAAGTTTATATATGATATCAAACTAGAATATGGAAGCGTGAAACTAAAAACAAAAGCATTTTTGGACAGTGGAAATAGGCTGATTGATCACAAAACAAACAAACCTGTAAATTTTGTCGACTACGAAATTTTGAGCCAAATTTGCCCTAATATCACCCTTGCCGACATCTTGCTAAAACGCTATGAAAAACTAAAACTAAAAAATTTGCACGAAATAGAAGTTCAAAGTGTGGCAAAGAGTTCTAAAATTTTAGTCTTTGAAATAGATAATATAATAATCGAAGATAAAGTGTTTAATAGTGCATTGGTTGGCTTTTCGCTAAACAGTTTTAATGGCGAACTAAATGCCGATTGTATTTTGAGTCCATTATTGTTTGAATAGGAGATTGATATGATAAAGTTTATTAAAGAAAAATTGCTTAGAGCATTCAAAAAAATTTTCAACGGACAACTCTTTTGTGAGTATTCTAACATTGTTTTGTATCTGTGTGGAAACGAAGCCTTGCCTTCTCCACTAGACAGCGAAACCGAACTAGAACTAATTTTAGAAGCCGAAAAAGGTAGCGAGATAGCCAAAAATGAACTAATCGAACACAATCTTAGACTTGTGGTATACATAGCCAAAAAATTTGAAAATACGGGCATAGACCTAGAAGACTTGATAAGCGTCGGCGCAATAGGACTAATAAAAGCAGTAAACAACTTTAAGTTAGAGAAAAACATCAAACTTGCCACTTTTGCTAGTCGTTGCATAGAAAACGAAATTTTAATGCACCTAAGAAAAACCAGCAAGCAAAAAAATGAGATTAGCCTAGAAGAGCCACTAAACACCGACAGTGACGGCAACGAATTAGTGCTTGCTGACATTCTTGCAGTCGACAACGATAGCGTGACTAAGCACCTAGAACAAAAAACAGAAAAAGAACTGCTCTACTCTTGCTTGTCGAAACTAAACGACCGAGAAAAAGAGATAATTTCGCTAAGATTTGGCTTAGTTAAAGATAGCGAAGAAAAAACGCAAAAAGAAGTTGCCGATATGCTTGGAATTAGTCAAAGTTACATTTCAAGAATAGAAAAAAAGATAATTTCTAGGCTAAATAAGGAACTCAAAAAAACTATGTAATTTGAAAATATTGAATAAATTTTTGTTAGTTGGAAACCATAAAAACAAATTGAAATTTTGGAGTTTTTATGGCAAGCAAAGTAGTAATTTGTGGAATTAATACCAACAACCTTCCTAAACTAAAAGGCAAAGAACTCGACGAGTTGATGAAAAAGGTGAAAAGTGGCGACGAACACGCCAAAGAAGAGTTCATTTTTGCCAATATGAGATTGGTGCTTTCTATCGTTCAGCGTTTTAGTGGAAGAAAAGAAAACCCAGACGACCTATTCCAAGTGGGCTGTGTGGGACTAATCAAGGCGATAAACAACTTTGATGTTAGCCTAAATGTTCGCTTCTCTACCTACGCTGTTCCTATGATAATTGGCGAAATTAGAAGATATCTTAGAGATAATTCTAGCGTTAGAGTAAGCCGAAGCATTCGTGACACTGCCTACAAAATATTAAAGTCACGAGAAAAACTATCAAAAGGCAAAGATGACGAGCCAACTATCGAAGAAATAGCCAAAGATTTGGGCATAAAATATCAAGATGTCGTGTATGCGCTAGATGCAATCAGCGAGCCTTGTAGTATGTTCGACCCTGTCTATAACGACGGACAAGAAACTGTTAGAATTATGGACCAAATTGGCGACAGCAAGAACAATCAAGACGAATGGATAGAAGATTTTGCACTAAAAGACGCACTAAAAAAACTAAACAAGCGAGAAAAACAAATTTTGATGCTAAGATACTACCTTGGCAAGACGCAAATGGAAGTTTCTGAGCAAGTGGGAATTAGTCAAGCGCAAGTTTCTAGGTTAGAAAAAAACGCCATAGACAGTATGCGAAAAAATTTGTAACCCTAAAAAATTTGCCAAAAAATATATTTTAATATATTATTGATAATATCACAAAAGTGTGGTATTATTTTTATTGATAAAAAAATAAAGGACGAAAATATATGGCATTTTGCAAATATTCTACTGATAGCATTAATTCATCAAGCACGCTGGTTGATAACATTTTTATTGAGCAATATCTACCCTATTCACCAGAAATATGCGTAAAAGCATACTTGCTAGGCCTACATAGATGTCAAAGTAGCGACTTTGACAATTCAATAGAAAATTTTGCTAAAACTCTTGGAATATCTGTTCAAGACGTTAAGAGTTGCTTTTTGTATTGGCAAGAACAAGGCTTGGTTACCGTTATTAATGTTGACCCAATAGAAGTTAGATTTTTGCCTGTTAAAGAAAAGTCCTTTGACGACAAAAAATTCAAAAAGTCTAAATACGCAAGTTTCATCGCACAAATTCAAGAGATAATTCAAGGCAGAATGATAACTCCTACTGAGTATAAGGAGTATTTTTGCTTGATTGAGAGTTTCCACCTAGAGCCAGAAGCACTCGTTATGATTGCAAAATATTGCACCAACCAAAAAGGCAGTGATGTTGGCTATGCCTACATATTAACTGTTGCAAAAAATTGGGCATATAGTGGCGTTAGAACTTGCAAAGATGTGGAAGACAAACTAAAAGAATACGAACTTGTGGTTAGCAATGTTAGTGAAATTATCAAACTACTTGGAAGCAAAAAGCAAGTAGATTTTTACGACAAACAACTATACCTAACTTGGACTACAAAACTCGGCTACTCTTTTGATGTTATAAAGTATGTGGCAAGCAGTTTTAAGCATAAAGGCACAATAGACAAACTAAACTCTAAACTAGAAAAATACTACGAACTAAAACTTCTTAGTGAGCAAGAAATTGAAGACTACGAAAAGAACAAGGAAAGTCTACTCTCTACTGCAAAAATGATAACCAAACAAATTGGCGTATACTACGAAAATTTGGAAAATGTTATTGAAACATATGTTGTTAAGTGGCAAAATATGGGCTATCAATACGAAGAACTAAAAGTGATTGCCAACTGCTGTTTCAAAAACAACATTAGAACGCTAGAAGGAATGGACGACACGGTAGAAAAATTCTATAATCAAGGACTAACAAACCTAGACAGCATTAATCAATATTTTGCCGACATCATCTCTACCGACGAAAAAATAAAGAACATTTTGAAAACAGCAGGGCTTGCCCGTTCGGTTACTTCGTGGGACAGAGATTTTTACAGAACTTGGACATTTACTTGGAATTTTAGCGACGACATAATTTTGTATGCTTGTTCCCTATCTACTGGCAAATCTCACCCAATCAGTTATGTTAATCAAATACTAAGTTCGTGGTTTAATAACCACATCGACACCTTGGAAAAAGCAAAACAACAAAATGTATTTGGTAGTTTTGGCGCTCCAAAATCTAAGGCACTCGACTTTGAACAAAGAAGTTACTCATCCGAGCAAATCAATGCCCTATTTGATAATTTGAAAGAGGTTAAAATCTAATGGTTAAACAAGATTTATTAAAGGAAATTTTAGATAGATTCAGTGTAAAGCGTGCCAACGCTATTTATAGGTGCGAAATTCTAAAAAAAGACATAGAAAACGATGCACAATATAATACACTTGAAAGCGACAAAAGAAAACTTGTCTTTGAAAAAGGAAAGTTGCTTTTTGAAAATCAAGATGTTTCTAAAATAGACAAAAAACTTGAAAAAATTAACAAGCAAGAAAAGGAGTTGTTAAAAACTTATAATCTCACTCCTGCCGACCTTGTTCCAAAATTTGAGTGCAACAAGTGTGAAGATACTGGCTTTGTTGATGGCAAAATGTGTTCGTGCCTAAGACAAGCCTACAACGACGAATTAATGAAGCAATCAAACATAGATTTTACAAACATTCC
>CATZIR010000063.1 GCA_958420145.1 uncultured Eubacteriales bacterium
GAGCAATATGATTTCGTTAAACCACGCATTCTCTACTCGTGTTAGAGAAATTTTGAAAGAAAAGAAGAGGACCCAGTATAAATTAGAACAACTAACTGGAATTTATCACAGCACAATGAATGCTATTATGAACGACAGATGCAAATCTTCTAATTTTAGAACTATGGCATTAATAATAAGAGAACTTGGAATGAGTATTCCAGAATTTTTTAACAGTCCTATTTTCGCCGACTTTGATAACCTTGACATTGATGAATAACAATACAAAAAAGCACTGAGCGATTTTAGTGCTATTTTTTTAGTTTTTTTGCAACAAAAAACCACTAAGAAATTAGTGGCTTTTTTGTTTTATTTTTTGCTGATAAGTTTAAGGTCTACTCTGCCTTTTTCGTCGATTTTGATAACTTCGACTTCTACTTTATCGCCGATTTTAACAACATCTTCTACTTTTTCAACTCTCTTGTCTGAAAGTTTAGAAATGTGAATCATTCCGTCTTTTCCCGGAGCGATTTCTACAAATGCGCCAAATTGCATAATTCTAACAACTTTGCCTTCGTATTTTTTGCCTTTTTCAAGGTCTTCGGCAATAGAAAGAATAATATTTTTTGCTTTTTGGTTCATAAGTTCGTCGGTAGAAGCAACGCAAACTTTTCCGTCGTCATCAATGTCGATTTTAACGCCAGTTTCTTCAATAATCTTATTGATAACTGCGCCTTGTTTTCCAATAACATCGCCAATCTTGTCTGGGTCGATATTGAATGAAATAATCTTTGGAGCATATGGAGAAAGTGATTTTCTTGGCTCTGGCAATACTTCTAGCATTTTGCCTAGAATATGCAATCTACCAATTCTTGCTCTTTCGAGTGCTTCACGCAAAATTGCTTCGTCGATTCCGTGAATTTTGATGTCCATTTGAATGGCTGTGATACCTTTTGTTGTTCCTGCAACCTTAAAGTCCATATCGCCAAAGAAGTCTTCTAGTCCTTGAATATCGCTAAGAACTACAACTTTGCCGTTTTCTTTGTCTTTCATAAGACCCATTGCGATACCTGCAACTGGTGCTTTTAGTGGAACGCCTGCGTCCATTAGGGCTAGTGTTGAGCCACAAACTGATGCTTGGCTGGTTGAACCATTTGAACTTAGAACTTCACTTACTGTTCTAATTGCGTATGGGAATTCTTCTTCGCTTGGAAGCATTGGCTCTAGGGCTCTTTCTGCAAGTGCGCCGTGACCAATTTCTCGTCTACCTGGGCTCTTTAGAGGTCTTGCTTCGCCAGTTGAATATGGTGGCATATTGTAGTGGTGCATATATCTCTTTTCGTCTTCTTCGTCTAGTCCTTCAAGTTTTTGCATATCACCTAGCATACCTAGTGTGCAAGTTGTTAGAACTTGTGTTTGACCACGAGTGAAAACGCCACTGCCGTGAACTCTTGGAAGCACGCCTGCTTCGCACCAAATAGGACGAATTTCGTCTATCTTTCTACCATCTGGACGAATACCTTTGTTGATGATTTTATCTCTAACAATGTGTTTTTTCTCGTTGTAGAGTGCGTTAGAAATGTCTTTTTCGTGTTCTGGGAATACTTCTTTGAAGTGTTCTTGAACTTCTTGTTCTAGTTCTTCTTCTAGTTTATTGCGTTCTTGTCTGTTATAGCATTCAAAAACCTTTTCCATTTTTGCTAGAGCGTAACTATCTACTGCAGATTGAATTTCGTCTGGCACACGATAAACATCGGCAACAATTTTTGGTTTGCCAATTTGTTTAACAATTTTTTCGATAAATTCCACTTGTTTTTTGATTTCTTCGTGAGCAAACATAATACCTTTTAGCATTTCTTCTTCGGTAACTTCTTTTGCGCCTGCTTCAACCATCAAAACTGCTTCTTTTGTTCCAGAAACTGTCAAGTGCATTCTTGATTTTTCTCTTTGTTCTAGGTTTGGGTTGATGATGTATTCGCCGTCTATTAGACCAACAACAACTGAACCTGTTGGGCCACAGAAAGGAATATCACTGATTGATAGTGCTACTGATGAGCCAATCATTGCTAGTGTTTCTGGCATAATGTCTTGGTCAACAGATAGTGGAGTTGCTACAACTGCAACATCGTTGAAAAATCCTTTATCAAATAAAGGTCTTAGTGGTCTATCAATAAGTCTAGAAGTTAGAATAGCCTTGTCGCTCGCTCTACCTTCTCTACGCTTGAATCCACCTGGGATTTTGCCTACTGAATACATTTTTTCTTCGTAGTCTACGCCTAGTGGGAAGAAATCTATTGCTGGTCTTGGTTCTTTTGCCATTGTTGTGTTTACCATAACAACAGTGTCGCCACATCTAACAATTACTGATGCGTTTGCTTGACCACAATATTTTCCAGTTTCGATGGTGACTTTTCTGCCACCGATTTGTGTTTCAAATTTGTTTCCTAATTCCATTTTTTCTCCTTATTCACTTTTACCCTGCTCGAAAAGTGCTTGTCCGATTTACTATAATCTTCTCCAAAGATAAAGTAATAAATTCAAAAAAGGGAAACAAAAAACTTGTCCCCCTTTTGTTTAACTATCTAATTCCTAGTTTAGATTTGATAGCACGATATTTTTCAATATCTACACTTTCAAGATACTTTAGAAGTCTTGCTCTTTTTCCAACCATCTTAAATAGTCCTCTACGAGAATGGTCATCTTGCTTATTGTCTTTCAAATGCTCTGTTAAATGAGCAATTCTTGCTGACAAAAGTGCAATTTGAACTTCTGCAGAACCTGTATCACCGTCTTTTAGTTGATACTCTTTAATGATTTCTGATTTTGTCATCTTTCATTTCTCCTTTTTATAATTTTACACCGATAAACAAAGCAAGTCGTTTGGAGATAACCTACCCCCTTGTTTATGGAACGATTTATAATAACATATTATTTTTAATTTGTAAAGTAAAATTTTTTGAATATTAAATTTTATTAAATTATGGACATCAAAAGTTTAAGGCAACTATGTCAACACCTAAACAAAATATGTGCTTGTTTTTTGGGTTTTCTTTTTCAATAAAAAAATCACTCAAAAAAGAGTGATAATTTTTAATCAAAAAGTTTGCGTTTTTGTTCGTTGATTTCTGGAACTTTCGCGATGTAAGTTTTAATATCTTTACAATTTGCATAGCGTTCGATTCTATTTTCTAGGTTGAAAATTCGCTTTGATATTGCGTTTGCACCACAAGCCATAACCGAAACGGTCTCTTCCATACTGTCGATGTTAAAATCGCACTTTATTTTTGGTTTGCAGTAGCCAATATTTTGCAAGTTGCCCACCATATTTTTTTGACGATACAAATAGTATGGCAAATAACCATTTTTGATAATTTGCTCGTGAGCGTAATCTTCCATTTTTTCGGTTAGTGGTTTTTTGAAGATGTCTTGATTTTCGTTAGCAAAAGTGCTTCCACGTTTTAGTGCCAAGGTGTGAACTGTGATATTTTCTGGGCTAAGGTGCATACAAATGTCGATGTTTTCTTTGAAACTTTTTAGTGTTTCTTTTGGCAAGCCTGCAATCAAGTCCATATTGATTTGAAAGCCAAACTCTCTAGCCAAATTGTATGCGTCGAGCGTTTGTTTTGCTGTGTGATTTCTGCCAATAGCCTTCAAAACCTTTTCGTTGAACGATTGTGGATTAACGCTAATTCTAGACACATTGTACTTTTTTAGTAGTTCCAATTTCTCTCGTGTGATTGTGTCTGGTCTGCCTGCTTCGACGGTAAACTCTCTTGTGCCAAAACAAGTGACTTCTAAAATTCGTTCTAGTTCGTCTGTTGGGAGCGAAGTTGGTGTTCCACCACCAAAATAGACATTTTTAACCACCAAATGCTTGTCCTTTATTATTTGCTTTGCGTAGTTGATTTCGTCAATCAAAGCATCTACATATGGCTTTACTAAGCATTCGTTTTTGCCAATTTCAGCTGAGATGAATGAGCAGTATGAACATCTAGTTGTGCAGAATGGAATGTTAACATAAAAGTCAACTAAGTTGTCGTTAGTTTCCATTGGTTGTTGGTTTTGTATTATGTCTAGGCATAAGTTTGCCTTTTCTTCACTAACTGAGTAGTAGGTTTTTAGAAAGTTTACAAGGCTTATTTTCTTAATTCCCTTTTTCATAAGGTCGTAGCATAGTTTAGTTGGTCTAATTCCAGTTAGCGACCCCCAAGGAAGTTCCATTTTTTTGTAACTAGACAGTGCCTTGTAGAGCATATGTTTTAGAATTGTTTTTTGAGACTGATACTCATTTTGTTTTTCTTCGTAATTATACTCTTTTAAACCGTCTTTTTCTATTTTTATATGAGCAAAAATAGTATCATTTTCAAAATGATAATCAATCTCAATAATTTCGTTATGTTCTTCATTTACTGGGAAGAACTGATTGATAATTTCAATAAAATCTGGCTGATATTCTGGACTTGATAGTTTTAGAACCATTAGTTATTCCCCCTAATAATTGAATGAACAATAGAAAGTGCACGAAGTTTGTTGCAAAAGTCATCTAGTTGCTGTTTGTTTTGCACATAGAAAGACAAATCAATAATGGCTTCGTCTTGCGTGTGATTTTTACTTTCAATTTTCGTGATGTTTATCTTGTTTTCTGCTATTTTATTTGAAATGGTGGCTAGTACACCTGTGCCATTTTCAACAAAAA
>CATZIR010000064.1 GCA_958420145.1 uncultured Eubacteriales bacterium
TCAAATGTTCCGTTGCAAGAAAATTCCACAACTGCATTTCCGTGGTCAAAATTTTGCAAAACTGTGCAAGAAAAGTCTTTTGAAAATTCAATGACAGTGCCTTCTTTTAGTCTTCGTTGTGGTTTTAGCAAAACTTCCCAAGTGTTTAGTTTTTGTTTTTTTAGCAAAAATACTTCGGCTTTTGCGCCAGTTGATACCTTTGTTCCATACAATCTGCAAGGCAAAACTTTGGTGTTATTAACAACCAAAATATCGCCTTTGTTTAGGTAGTCTATAACATCATAAAAATGTTTGTGAGAAATAGTATCATTTTTTCTATCATACACCAACATTCTGCTATGGTCTCGTGGCTCAATTGGAGTTTGCGCAATGAGTTCATCTGGTAGGTCATAGTAATATGTTTTTCTTGAATAAATGTCCATATATTTTTCCTTTGTTAATCAATAATTGCTTCTTTCAAAACTTGTCTTAGATTATCAACATAAACTATGTTTAAGTTATCTGTAATTTCTTTTGGCAAGTCGGCTATATCGTCTTTGTTTTGTGCTGGAACTAACACTTTTGTTATTCCTGCTCTAACGCAAGCAAAGAGTTTTTCTTTTAGTCCACCAATAGCAAGAACATTGCCACGAATTGTAATTTCGCCTGTCATTGCAAGGTTGTTATCTACTCTTTTACCCGACACAGCAGAGTATATTGCAGTAGCAATCGCAGAACCAGCGCTTGGTCCGTCTTTCTTTACTGCTCCTTCTGGCACATGCACATGAATGTCTATTTTATTAAACATTTGTGGGTCTAGGTTGTATTCGCTAGCAAGTCCCATAACGGCTGACAAAGCCGCCTTCGCACTTTCTTGCATAACATCGCCTAGTCGTCCGGTTAGTAGTATTTTTCCACTGCCAACAACCTTGTTTACTTCGATTGAAAGCACTCCACCACCAACGGTTGAGTAAGATAAACCACTAACAACGCCAACTTCGGCATTCTTTCGCTTTTCGTCACGAATAATTTTGTGAGAGCCTAAAAATTCTTTCAAATCTTCTTTTGTGATTCGATAGCACTCACTTTTGTTTGGGTTATTAATAACTTTAACGGCAACCTTTCGGCAAATAGTAGCAAATTGTCTTTCCAAGTTTCTCACGCCTGCTTCGTAGGTGTATTCTTCGATTACTGCCATAATCGCGTCGTCATCAAAGTAAATTTGCTCTTTTTTCAGACCGTTTCTTTCTATTTCTTTAGGAATTAAGTGTTCCTTTGCAATGCTAAACTTTTCGCTTGTAGTGTAAGACGATAGTTCGATAACTTCCATTCTGTCTAGTAGTGGTGCTGGAATGTCTTGAATGTTGTTCGCTGTTGCAATAAATAGCACATTAGATAAATCAAAAGGCACTTCTAGAAAGTGGTCTCTAAAAATGGTGTTTTGTTCTGGGTCTAAAACTTCTAGTAATGCACTTGTTGGGTCGCCACGATAGTCACTTGCCATTTTGTCTATTTCGTCTATCAAGAATACTGGGTTCATACTCTTAGCGAGCATCATATTATAGATAATTCTACCTGGCATAGCACCAACATAGGTTTTTCTATGTCCACGAATTTCGCTTTCGTCTTTAACACCACCAACGCTCATCTTAACAAAATTTCTGTTAAGAGCCTTTGCTATGCTTCTAACTATACTTGTTTTACCTACTCCTGGTGGGCCAACAAAGCACAAAATTTGTCCACTAATTCTGCCAGTTAGTTGCATAACTGCCAAATTTTCTACAATTCTGTCTTTAACCTTGTCTAGTCCCGAGTGGTCTTCGTCCAAAATTTCACGAGCCTTTACTAGGTCTTTGTTATCTACTGTATATTTGCCCCATGGTAGGTCGAGCAAAGTTTCGATATAGTTTTGCAAGATTGAATAGTCTGGAGAAGCACTAGGAAGTTTTCTTAGTCTTGCTAGTTCTTTTTTTGCCTTATCTTTTACTTCTTGTGGCATATCAAGTTCGTTGATTTTCTTTTCGTAGTCATCAAAAATGCTTGAATTTTCTCCAAGTTCGTCGCTTATCGCTTTCATTTGCTCACGAAGGTAGTATTCCTTTTGGCTCTTGTCCATAGACTCTTTTACCTTTCGGCTTAGTCTTTCGTTGAGTTTCAAAATTTCCACTTCTTCGTCTATGTATGCACTGAGTTTTGTTAGTCTAGAAATTGTATCAAAATCGTTTAGAAGTGCAAGTTGTTTATTTTCATTTTTTAGTAGTAAAACGGCTGAATAATCAACAAAAGTGTTAATGTCGTCAACATTGTTCAAAACGCTAATTAGTTCTGCTTTTAGTTCAAAATTTTGATTGCTATACTCTAAAACTTTGGTCTTTACACTTTCAAAAAGTAGTCGTTCTTCGTCGCTACCATAAACCGTTTCTTGCACAGGGCTAACTGATACAGTAATGTATGGGGCTTCGACCACACTTTCTAATTTTACTCTCTTAATGCCTTCGGCTACGAGATTAACAACTGCGCCAGTTTTATCGCTAGTTGCTTTTTTGATTGTGCAAACCGTTCCAATAGAGTTTACGCAAGCCAAAAAGTCATCACCAACTGAATTTGTGATTTGCGTAACTAGCACTATATCTTCGTGATTTTTAAAGGCTTCCATAACTGCTTTTTTGCTGTTATCTTTTCGTATTTGACAAGTGATTGGCATATTTGGAAAACATACCACTCCCATTATTGATACTGTCTTATAGTCTTTGTTTGCCATAAAAATAGTTTCTCCAAATTTAGTATAATATTTATTATTATAGTAAGTTTTCCATTTCTTGGCAAGCGAATAAAATAATGTATATTTTAATAATTTTTGTTGTTAGTGCTTAATTTTTTATTTTACACTTGTTTTATTTTGAAAAATATAGTAGTATGAATTTATGACTAACTCAAAGAGAAATATATTGATTGATATTTTTAAGTATGTTTTAGTGATTTTTGTTATTGGAATACACTACTGCAACACCAGAAATACATTGCCCATTTTTAGATTGGCTGTGCCTATGTTTTTTATGCTTAGTGGTTTTTTTAACTTCGCAGAAGATAAAAATAGCTAAGAAAAGAAAAACAAAAATTTTATCAAAAATAGTTTCAAATATCTTTTAATTGGCTCGCTTACATACATCTGCTACGACTTTATTAAGTGCGTTATGCGCAATGGCGACATAGGACAATTTTTCAGTGGACTATATTACACAAATTTTGTTAAGGACTTTATTTTTCTAAACAATCCAAACAATTCTGGCTACCACCTATGGTTCTTGATTGCACTTTTCGTCTGCTCGCTAATTCACTACCTCTT
The DNA here is from genome assembly GCA_958420145.1 of uncultured Eubacteriales bacterium. GTDB lineage: Bacteria > Bacillota > Clostridia > Christensenellales > UBA1242 > CAKVNM01. The sequence continues at coordinate 3,326 of CATZIR010000064.1, forward strand.
TTGCAAGTTTGACAAGACAAAAATGTATTACTTTTTGATTCCTGTTTTACTGATTGTTTGCTTGCTATTCGATGGCTATCTTCACAAATTTTTTGAATATTCGCTCGACCATTGTTACACAATAAATGCGCTATTTATGGGGCTTCCAATTTTCGCAATAGGTTATCATTTAGGCAAATTAAAAAAACACAAATTTAGCACAAAACAAACTATCATACTTGGCATTTTCGCTATGGTATCGCTAGGATTATCTATTCTTGAAAGCAAAATTGTAGTAATGGAATTTTACGTTTGCAATCTAATTGCTTCTGCTTTGTTTATTTTATTTTTTAATTCTATAGAATTAAAGGAAAACAAATTTTCGGAATTTTATTACAAATGGATTGGCAAAGACTCTGTGTTTTATATCTACATTTTGCACATTTTGGTGTTCGATTCTATTGTTCAATTCTTCAACGCAAATAGATTTGTTAATTTGCTACTAACTTTCGCCTTTAGTTTTGCAATATACGTAGTGTTGCACTTACTAAAACTATTAGTGCAGTTTATAATTACAAAAATAAAAAACAAGCCAAAAATTGAGCCACAACCTACTACCCAGATATAAACAAAAAATGTGCAAATTGCACATTTTTTTATACATAGGTTTGGGTTGTCGTTTGCGTCTTTTTTTGAATGTGTTTGACTGGCTTTACATCTTCCACAACGCTTGTTTTTAGTTTTTCACTACCATTGTCGTAGTCCAGCACCAACTTGGAAATATTTTGGTTATTAGGGAGTTCAAACATACTGTTCATCATCGCACTTTCTAAAACAGTTCTTAACCCTCTTGCACCACTTTGAAGTTTTAGTGCTTTATCAGCAATACCTTTTAGGGCGTTTTCCTTTATTTCAAGCGAAATTCCATCTAGTTTGAACATTGTTTCAAATTGTTTTACGAGCGAATTTTTTGGCTCTGTCAAGATTTTTACCAAGTCGTCTTGCTCCAATTTTTTTAGAGAAACTACAATAGGCAAACGACCAACAAATTCAGGAATTAGCCCGAATTTTATAAGGTCTTGTGGCTCAACTTGGGTGGAATTTTCGACTTTTTGTTTTGTTTCACTTTCAAAGCCAAGAGTAGTCTTAGCGTTTTTTTTGTTTATAATCTTGTCGAGACCTACAAACGCACCACCACAAATAAACAAGATGTTACTGGTGTCCATACTAACGCCGTCATTAAATGGGTGCTTGCGATTATTTTTTTCTGGAACGGTGGCAACTGTGCCTTCGATAATCTTTAACAAGCCCTGTTGAACACCTTCGCCAGAAGGGTCTTTTGGAAGCAA
>CATZIR010000065.1 GCA_958420145.1 uncultured Eubacteriales bacterium
TACAGGAATAAAACTATCTAAACAAGTTATTCACACATTCACACTAAGAAATTACGATGTTTACTATAAAGAAAAAGCAAGCGATGCCTTCCCTGCTAACACAACTATAGACTCAAATGCTCTTGGTTTTAAACTTAATGGCTACTACAAGATAGTTCTTCACGACAAAACTTATAAAGTAGACCTCGAAGGTAATTCTTCGCCTAGTGCTAACGACTTTACATTCATTTTCCAAGTAAAAGTCGATGAACCAAGTGCGAGTGTTGTTCAATATACAAACAACAGTGCAACAGGCAAAAATGAGTTCTTATACTACGCAGAAGACGAAGAAAATATCTCTACAAACAAAACTAATATGCTTGTAGTTTGGAACAAACCAGCAAGCGAAAGAGGTTTTGATGCCGAAATAGATAGACAAAACTTCTCTATTAAAGGCACACTTGAAAATGGCAGAGAATTTACTTTGAATATTAACAACGGAATTTTGAGAGCCAATGGCATTGCTTTAAGTGGAAATCCTACGATTGCAATTAAAACTATCGACGAAAATTCTAACTTTGATAATCCAACTTGGGATTACTACTTAGATTTTGAAGATATCTTTAATGTATTGCCAAACGCATACAAAACCACAAGTGCTAAATATGAAATAAACTTACACTATATAGGAAGTGAAAACGATTATAGCGAAACTTTCTTTAATACAACAAGAACAGTCGTATTTGACTTTAAAAAGCCTGAATACAACTACAATAGATTACTTGAAAGCGATGTATATCTAGCAAATTACTACAATGAACAAAATTACAGTGAATTTGTACAAAACTTTGATGACTACACAAGCGAACTAAACTTTGAAAACTATGCATTCACAGTTACTCCATCATTTACTCTTAACGAAATGGTTACAACAGAAAATAGCATTTGGTCAAGTGCAAATATGGACACTTACAGAATGTTTATTAGAAAATACAACAAATATGCAAGTGAAAGTATTGAAAATCAACAAAGTATTATGCCAGATGACCCAAGATACTATGATGTTGCATCATTCCCTAATCGTTATAGATTTAATGAAAACTACAGAGTTGATGGAAACAAAATCTACACCGAAATCAGTTCATACTACTGGAACAACAGCGAACATAGTGCTTACACATTAGACTATATTTTACAACATAGCGATATAAACACTGAATACAACACATATTACGAAATAGTCGAACTTGACTATGCTGGAAACTACAGAGTTTATACAATCTATGTTAGAGATTCTAGCGACGACAATTTACAAGTTGGCTTCACTACTCGTGATGAACTAGGTGAAAACGAATCTAACTTGACTAAATCATTTACCTATCAACCATCATACATGGTAGGCGAAAATAATACCATTAACATAATCAATGGTAGCGAAAACCTAAGTAACATCTTAGAATCTAACACTTGGAACAGAGTATTCAGTTGTCAACTAGAACTTACTGACCTATTCAATATTTACTTTGAAGGAAATGATGAAATCCATCGTTTCGACAGGCAATACATTCAAGTAGTAGTAAGTGACATAACAAAAAATCTAACAACTACACTAACATTCAAACCAAGCGATAACCTTGACGAATTTATTTCTCAAATAAATGCACTTGTTAGTGACTATAACTACGACGCAGGAAACATTTACTATCTAACATTTGTAACAAGCAAAGGCGAATACCTAAAAGTTGAACATAGAAAACCAAGCAAAGACTACCCTAACTATTCTATTTCAAGTGGTGCAATCGGTTTTGATATTGAATTTAATGTCTCTATTAACGACATCAATCTAAGTTCATACTTCACTACATTTGAAGTTTACAAAGCAGAAAATGGCGTACTTGGAACAACTCCACTAGAACAAGATAGTAACGGAAGCAATATCGTTATTAATATTGAGCAAACACTTACCAATAACAATCAGGACAACGCAAGATACAAGTATTCATTCAAAATGCAAGGAAATTCTGGAAGTGAATACTTAATCGTGTTTACAGATAACTTTGGCAGACAACTAAAAATTAGACAAGTTATCGGTGTTGAAGATAATCAAGATAAAGTTATCTACTCTGCATATGACTACGAGTTAGTATCTACAACTGCATATGAAAACAATGACTTAATTCACCCAATCGAACTTATTTACACAAACAATATAACATCACTAAAATATCAAAGTATTCTTAACACCTTGTCTATCTACGAAATGAGCGTTAGACAAACTGTCGATGGCAAAATGGTACTAACAAATCTAGATTACAATATTGTAGACGAAGAACTAATTTCTAAATCTGTAAACGGAATTTGGACTTACCCACTCATTACCAATGCTACAAATAACAACACAATCTACAAAGTAGTGTTCACAAGCACACTAGGTGACGAAGTTTACTACATCGGCTACTACAATGGTATTAGTGATATCTCTATCATAAAAATTAGCGATGGTCTAAAAACAGATGTAAGTAATCAACAAACATACATGTTTGATAAAATGATTCGTCTACAAATCAACGATACTAACCCACTATTCCCTACAAAGATCACTGGTATTCGTGAATACCTTGACGAAAATGGTCAAACAGTTACTGAACAACTAGGTGAAGTAGAAAATGGTCAAACATTCGTTAAACTTGGTAATTACACATTCACGGCTAAAAACAATCTCGGAACAACTATCGTATTCTTCGTAAATATAGAAGAAAGAAGTTCTGGTTACTTCTGGGTTACATACAAGATAGACGGAATAGAAGCAGGACAACTCTCACCTACTGCACAAGACAAATCAAACAGTGAAACATATGGCTCACTAAACAACCCTTATACTTACTTTACTATCTACGATTATGAAGTAAAGACAAACGTTGCAAGCCAATACAGAAGCGAAATAACAAGCGTAAACGATATTACCGTTAACTCTCAAACTGTTGGAACTATAACTATCTACAAAGTTTACAAACAAGTAGTTGACGAACTTGGAATGCTTGCAGAAAAAGATGTTAAGTATATCTCAGTTAGCAGACTAATTACTAATTCAAATTTTGTTAGAACTTTTGATAATATATTCTATATAAACAATCAAATTCAAACAGGCTCTCAAACAAGAATGAGTCAAGACACAGATGGCAACACAAAGAGTGCTAAACTAAAACTTGAAAAAACATTCAACTTAGTTAAAGGCAACGGCATTATTCTTGGCTATTCATTCAACGGAAACTTTATAAAAGAAATTAACTTAGCAAAAGTAACAAGCGAAGAAGAATTAACATTCTATGACAGTGGCGAATATGAATTCTACTTTAAAGATTTGGCTGGAAACAGACAAAAGTTCCAAAACCAAGACTATTTTAGAATGATTTTGATTAATGATGTCATCTTCACTGTTAACACAAAACAATCCATTGATAACTCAGTGTTCAATGAAAGTGTTAGTGTTACATTGCAAAATATTGATGAATTCAAAGATAGAAAAATTACTCTAAAAGCCTTGCTAAACGGAAGTGAAATAGTTGTTAGCCGTAACAGAAACACATACATCTTTGAAGATTATGGTATCTACAACCTAACATTTGAAGGTCAAGTGGTAAATGAAAAAGGCGAAATTAGCAATATAGTTACGAACTTTAACTTTAGAATAATCAACATTAACGAAGCAATGGCAACATACGAATACAACGGACTAAACAACTACGAAATTACAAAAATTGTTAAGTATGACACAAAAGACAGTGAACCACAAGATATAACCAAACTAATCAAACAAGAACTTAACCTAAGACATATCTCTACCCTTGCCCTATCTACCTACGAAAATGGACTTGGTGGCGCAGGTATTTATGAGATAACAGTTAAGGCTACTTACTATACAAACAAACTAGACCAAGAATTTACATTCAAAGTTTGGCTAAATAACGACACAGACATATTGATTAAGTGTTCTATTCCTTTTGGTTCAAGCACAACAAAAACAATAACAATAACACTCAATAAAAACCAAATCTACAGCAAAGTTGGCGAATGTAAGATTATGTTAAACGATAGTATGCTAGTAGAAATTAATTCTTCAACTGCCACAGAAAACAAAGCCGAAACATTCACAATCAATCAAAATGGTGTGTTCAATGTTCGACTTGTTACCGATAGTGGCAACACACTAGAAAGTTTCATAATTACTAAAAAAGAACCACTAAATGCAGTAGCAATAATAGTTATTGTAATTTCAGTTATTGCCGCCGGCGTTATAGTATTCATCTTTATTAAGTTAAGAAAGAATATGAAGGTTAAGTAAAAATAAAAAAACCGATTATAAAATCGGTTTTTTTATTTGTTTTTATAATAAATTATTCAGTTTTTCAATAACATTATTATTGTTTAGTCCTTTTGTAAATTGTTTTAGTGCTTCCATTTCTTTGTCTGTTAAAAGCAAATTTGCTTTTAGTGTCATACTATTTAGGCAATCTAGGTAAACATCAGTGCCGTCATACGACGCTTTTTTAAAGATTAGTTTGCTGTTGAATAATGGTTCGTATTCTTCATTTTTAACATTCATTGCAATAATGGTTAAGGCTCTACCTTCTTGCGTGTTTTTGGCTAAACTTAAGACTTGTTTTATCTT
>CATZIR010000066.1 GCA_958420145.1 uncultured Eubacteriales bacterium
CCGAGTTGCCATTTCTTATCTCGCTTTGCATATCAACAATTTTGATGTTTGGCATTGGCTTGCTGTTTACTCTAACTGGCATTTCTATTAGCGTATACTCACCATTGCTTGCCTTGTAGTAGTCCTCAATACTAGGGGTCGCACTGCCTAAAACCAAATTACAGTTATTGTAGTTTGTTCTAAATTTTGCCACTTCGTGTGTGAAATATCGTGGGTTGCTTTCGCTAAAATAACTTGAATCGTGCTCTTCGTCGATAATGATAACACCTATATTTTGAATAGGTGCAAATATCGCAGACCTAGCACCAATAACAATTCGAGCCTTGTTTTGCCTAATTCTTTGCCATTCGTCGTAGCGTTCACCAACCGATAGTCCACTATGAATGATTGCAACATTATCGCCAAATTTTGCCACAAAATTTTGCATAACTTGAGGAGTAAGCGAAATCTCTGGCACAAGCATAATGGCGTTTTTGCCTTGTTTTAGCACGCTATCTATAACATTCATATACACTTCGGTTTTGCCACTACCTGTGACGCCGTGAAGCAAAAATGTTTGGTTTTGTCCACTCAAAATTTGGCTTACTGCACTTTGTTGAAGATTTGTTAAAGTATGCTTAGTGGTTTGCACTTTTGCAACACTAGGTCTACGAGACTTTTGCACAAAACTTTCTTGCAAAATGCCGAGTTCCAAAAGTTTGCTAACCGAACTATTGCCAAAGTTAGAACACAAAACAGCACTATTTTCTTGTATATTTTGCTGTAAATAAGCTATGATACTTTGCTGATTTTTTGCCGATTTTTTAATTAAATTTAGTTTAGTTTTGTAGTCACTAGATAGTGAAAGTTTTCTTATCATTACTTGTTTTACCTTATTGTTTCGCATTATTGCAGGCAAAAAAAGTTTTAGAGTATCTACAAATTTTAGATTGTATTTTTTCACCATGAAGTTGGCTAGCATTAGCATTTCTTGTGTCAAAATTGGCTCACTATCTAGTATCTTTGTTATAGGTTTTAGTTTGCCAAGTGGAACATCTGTCGTGTCTTTTAGGTCGATGATATAGCCTTCGAGACTGCGTTTTCCAAACGGAACAAGCACTTTTGTGCCTATCTTTGCGTCGTCAAAACAAGAGTAGTCAAAAATTTTGTCTACCAAACTAGTTTCTACATCAACGATTACTCTTGCTATCATTTTTTCTCCTATAAACACAAAAAATTAGCACTAACGCTAATTTTTCGTAAACTTTATCTATCAGCGACTACTTTTCCTTCTTTAACTTCGTAGGCTGCTTCTGTTATTTCGGTTTGTTCTGGAACTTGAATTTCTTGCTCAATATTGCGTTTTTGAATTTCTCTTGCTCTTTTAGAAACCAAAACTGAAAGTTTGTATTTGTCGCCCACTTTGTTAGTGAGTTCTTCTACTGGTGGTTGATTTAACATAGCGTTCTCCTTTAATTATTAATATAATAATGATTTTTTAGTTTTTTGTCAACTAAAATATTTTTTGATTAAGCCAAATGTTTCAAAATTAATTCTCGTGCAATTTGTGGGTTTGCTTTGCCGTGGCTATTTTTCATAACTTGACCAAGCAAGAAAGTAAATGTTCTTTCATTGCCACCCTTGTAGTCACTAACTGCTTGTGGGTTGTTATTAATAACATTAACAACAATTTCTTCGATTTCGTCTTGATTGTTGGTTTGTTTTAGACCAAGTTCTTCCATAGCAACATCTGGTGACTTATCTGTGTTCCAAATTGCGTCCAAAACTTCTTTGCTGGCATTAACTGATAATTGCTTAGACTCAACCAATTTTATTAGTTCTACGAGATTTTTTGGACTGATTTTGAAGTCGTAGTCGGTGCTAAAATCTTCTTTAACTTTTTTTAGAACATCGCCCATAATCCAGTTAGAAATTACTTTAGGATTATTGTAGATTGCTAGGCAACTTTCAAAGAATGAACTGATTTTTTTGTCTAGTGTTAGAACACCAATGTCGTGACTAGGCAAGCCCAAAACTTTTTCATATCTCTCTTTTTTGTCGTATGGAAGTTCTTCGATTTCTGCTTTTATTTCTGCGATATACTCGTTTGAAATATGCACAGGTTTTAGGTCTGGGTCTTTAAAGTAACGATAGTCGTTGCTGTTTTCCTTGCTTCTTAAAGAGAAGTTTTCGCCCTTTTGGTCGTCCCAACGACGAGTTTCTTGAACAATAACTCCGCCTTCGTCAAGAATTTTTGCTTGTCTTGATGCTTCGTATTCTATTGCTCTACCAACAGCCTTAAAACTGTTTAGGTTTTTCATTTCTGTTCTAGTGCCGAAAGGTTTTCCCTTTTCGTGAAGTGACAAGTTTACATCACATCTTAGCGACCCTTCTTGCATTTTGCAATCACTAACGCCGATTGAAACAAGTGTTTCTTTTATGCTTTCCAAAACCTTCATTGCTTCTTCGCTAGAATGAATATCTGGCTCGGTAACAATTTCGATTAGTGGAACACCACATCGATTGTAATCTACAAGAGATATTTTTAGTTTGTCGTCGTGAATGTTTTTGCCTGCGTCTTCTTCCATATGAATGTTGTTGATTCGGCAAATCTTTTCTTCGCCGTCTAGTTTGTATCTAATTTTGCCGTCATAGCAAATTGGGTACTCTAATTGGCTAATTTGATATGCCTTAGACAAGTCTGGGTAGAAGTAATTTTTTCTTTCAAACACTGCTTTGTTATTAATTTTGCAGTCAAATGCTAGTCCACTCTTGATAGAATACTTAACGGCTTCCATATTGATTGTAGGAAGTGCGCCCGGAAGTCCCATACATACTGGACAAGTTGCTGTGTTGATTGCAAGACCGAACTTGTTTTCGCACGAGCAAAATGCTTTTGTTTTTGTTTTTAATTCGGAGTGAATTTCTAGTCCGATAACCATTTCATATTTCATTATCTTTCACCCCCATTGTGTTTTTCGTAGTAGTTTGCGAGATTGTATAGAGTTTGTTCGTCAAACTTTTTGCCAATTAGTTGCAAGCCTATTGGCAAGCCCTTGCTATCTTTTGCACAAGGAAAACTTATTGCTGGCACACCAACCACATTTACTGGAACTGTGTATACATCGTTTAGGTACATCTTGATGTGGTCGTTTACCTTTTCGCCTAACTTGAACGCTGTTGTTGGCGAAACTGGGCAAATTAGTGCGTCACATTTTTTGAAGCAATCAGCAAATTCTTGTTTTAGAAGTGCTTGAACTTTTTGAGCCTTTTTGTAGTAGGCATCAAAGTAGCCACTAGATAGAACGAAGTTACCAAGCATAATTCTGCGTTGAACTTCTTTTCCAAAGCCTTCGCTTCTTGTTTTAATGTATATGTCTTCGAGCGACTTAAAGTCGTTTGCTCTAACACCATAGCGAATACCATCGTATCTACCAAGGTTGCTTGACGCTTCTGCACTTGATAGAACATAATAGGTCGACAATGCAAGGTCTATGTTTTTTAGGCTCACATCAACTATTTCAGCCCCGTTTGCTCTATAAAATTCGATTGCGTTTTTAACAGCAGACTCTACTTCGCTGTCTAGTCCAAGTGAGAAAAATTCTTTTGCAACACCAATTCTAAGTCCCTTGATGGTATCACTCAAATTTTTTGAGTATTCTGGCACTGGTTCTTTACTACTTGTATTTTCTTTTTCGTCGTAACCTGCCAAAACTTCTAGCATAAGTGCGTTATCTTCTACTGTTTTTGTTATTGGTCCTACTTGGTCCAAACTACTTGCAAATGCAACAACGCCATATCTGCTCACTCTTGAATATGTTGGTTTTATACCAACCACTCCACAAAATGATGATGGTTGACGAACAGAACCACCCGTGTCTGTTCCAAGGCTTGCAAAACACTGATTTGCTTTTACGCTTGTTGCACTTCCACCGCTTGAGCCACCCGGAACACGGTCAAAGTCAACTGGGTTGTGAACAACGCCAAATGCTGAGTTTTCGTTTGATGAGCCCATTGCAAATTCGTCCATATTTGCTTTGCCGATTATGATAGCGTCTTCTTTTTCAAGTTTTTCTACAACGGTTGCGTCGTATACAGACTCGTAGTTGGCTAGTAGTTTGCTAGAACAAGTTGTCTTCGTTCCCTTTTTGTTGATGTTGTCTTTAATAACGACTGGCACACCTGCAAGTTTTCCTAGTTTTTCGCCATTCTTTCTTTTTTGGTCGATTAGTTTTGCTCTTTCAAGCGCTTCGCTCATACAAGTGGAGTTTAGTGCATTCAAATTTTTTGTTTTTTCGATTTGTGCATAGCAAAGATTAACAAGTTGTTCACTTGTAACTTTTCCACTTTCTAAGTCTTTTAATATTTCGGTCAATGATTTTTCGATATATTCCATAATTTTTTCCTTTATACAATTTCTACAGGTACTAAAATACTGTTGCCCAAACTATCTGGTGCATCTTTTAGGACATCTTTAACGCTAAGTCCTTGTTTGATTTCGTCTGGTCTAAGCTCAGTTTTTGCGTCCAAAAATTCATCGCTAATCTCTACGCCTGTTAGGTCACATTTTTCGATTTGGTCAACTTTTTCAAGTGTTTGAGCAAATTCCCTTTTGAAGTTTTCTAGTTCTTCGTCGTTAAACTCAAGTCTTGATAGGG
>CATZIR010000067.1 GCA_958420145.1 uncultured Eubacteriales bacterium
CTTGTCATACCTTCGATGTCTTTTGCACTGGTTTCTAGTCTAACAAGAACAGTTTTTACTTTATGTTCCTTAGCAATTTTAGCGTCGTCGCTGTTTAGAACAAGTTTACCACAAGCAGCACCTGGGCTTGCTGGCAAGCCGTTAGCAACTGCCTTTGCTTGGTTTAGCGCTTTGTCGTCGAACTGACGATGTAGCATTGTGTCTAGTAGTCTTGGGTCTAGGCTAACAAGTGCTTCTTCTTTTGATTTTAGACCTTCGTTAACCATATCAACAGCAATTTGAAGGGCTGCTTTTGCAGTTCTCTTGCCGTTTCTTGTTTGAAGCAAGAATAGTTTGCCGTTTTCTACGGTAAATTCCATATCTTGCATATCTTTATAGTGTTTTTCTAATGCCTTTGCATATGACACAAATTGGTTGTAAACATCTGGCATAATATTTGCAAGTTCTTCGATGTGAAGTGGCGTTCTAATACCTGCAACGATGTCTTCGCCTTGTGCGTTAAACATAAATTCGCCATATATTTTATCTTCACCACTAGAAGGGTCACGAGAGAACGCAACACCTGTTCCTGATTTTTCGTTTAGGTTACCAAATACCATTTCTTGAATGTTTACGGCTGTTCCCCAACTTGCAGGAATTTGGTTTAGTTTTCTATAAACCACCGCTCTTGGATTTTCCCAACTAGCAAAAACTGCTTTGACTGCACCAAATAGTTGTTCTTTTGGATCTTGTGGAAAGTCGTAGCCCAAAGTTTCTTTAATAACTTTTTTGTATTTTACGATAATTTCCTTTAATGCTTCTTGGTCTAGTTCGATGTCTAGTTTGATGTGATTTTTTTCTTTTACTTCTTCGATAATTCTTTCAAACTTGTCGCCATCAACTCCCAAAGCAACATCGCCATACATTTGAATAAATCTTCTGTAGCAATCGTAAGCAAAGCGAGGGTTGTTGCTATTTTTTGCCAAAACTTCAACAGTCTTGTCGTTAAGACCTAGGTTCAAGATAGTGTCCATCATACCTGGCATACTAACTCTAGCACCCGAACGAACAGAAACTAGAAGTGGATTTTTTTCATCTCCAAAAATTTTTCCAGATTCTTTTTCTTGTTTTGACAAGGCTTCCAAAATTTGTGACTTGATGTCATCACTAATTTTTTCGCCATTTTCGTAGTAGTTTGTGCAAGCTTCTGTAGAAATTGTAAAACCACTTGGAACTGGCATTCCTAGATTTTTCATTTCAGCAAGGTTTGCGCCCTTACCACCAAGCAATTCTCTCATATTAGCGTTTCCTTCGCTAAACATATAAACGAATTTTTTCATTGATAATCTCCTTTTTAGTAATTTTTGCTAGACTAAAAATATTTATATTTTTACCCAACGAATTTAGTATAAACATTTTTTTATAAAGAAAAAAATAAAATGTGCCTTTGAAACACATTTTAATAAAAATTTTTGCTAATTTTTCCTTATAAAGACAGTAATTTTCTTGATGGCAATTTATGTTCTACTCTGCACTCAAAATTTTCTAACAAAATAGTTAAAATTTCATCTAAAATTTGGTTTGATAGCTTTACGCTTGCTAGTCTATCTAGTGGAGTGTCATTTAGAATTTTAACACCACTAAAACCTGCATTTGTTAGTTTTTCGCAAGACATATTTTTGCAGTTTTGGCAGACAAATTCGCCACACGACATATCTAAGTATTTATCTTGATTAAACGGCATTCCACACCTATGGCAACTTTTAAAAGTTGGCTTGTAGCCCAAGTTTTCCAAAGCAAGTAGTACAAACTTTATGCACACCATTTTAGCATTGATGTTTTCATAGCATATCGCTTTTAGGTGATTTAGTAGTCCTACAAACATAGGCAAGTTTTGTTCGTTAAACTTGACTGTGCTATGAGTAATGTCAAGCATAATAGAGCCTAGAATGTAGTTATCGTAGTTGCTAGTTAGGTCAAAAAAACTATCAATTAGTCCAGCGTTGGTGATTGTGCAAAAATTGCCTTTTTGAACAATGGAATATTCGGCAAAACAAAAAGGGCTAAAAGCAAATTTCAGTTTTGCTTTTGCCGTTTTACAACCTTTTAAAACTGCACTCATCAGTCCGTTTTCCAAACTAAAAAGTGTCAACTGCTTGTCCTTTTCTTTGTAGTCAACAGAATTAAGGCAGATTGCCTTTGTAATAAATTCCCTTTCCATTACGCTAAAATAAGTTCGTTTTCTTCTTCCTTTGTGTTTTCTTTGTTTTTCGCTTCAAAATACTTAGTATAAATTTCAAACTGGTTTTTGTCGCGATTCAAAACAGCATTTTCAAATGCTTTCCAAAGGTCTTTAGTTTCCTTGTTCCACGACATATCTAATTTCTCCATACTTGTAGAATTTGTAGTTATATAAATATTATACGAATTTTTTTCTAAAAAATTGACTAATTTATGCCATTTTTCAAAAATTAATTATAATTTTTTGATATTATAACCTAGGTTACCAACATCAACTGAGTTATCTCTCCACTTGTCTTTAACTTTCACCCAAAGAGATAGGAATACTTTCTCGCCAAAAATTTTTTCCATTTCTATGCGTGATTTTTCGGCTATTTCTTTTAGTTTCATTCCGTCTTTGCCAATGATTATTTTTTTGTGATTTTCTTTTTCACAAATTATGCTTGCGTCTATTTTGGCGATGTTTTCATGAACTTTGAATGAGTTTACGACAACTGCTATTCCGTGTGGAATTTCTTCGTTTAGAAGCCAAAGAGCCTTTTCTCTAACGATTTCGCCAGCGATAAAAATTTCGTTTTTATCGGTTGGAATATCTTGTGGGTAGTAACAAGGTCCTTCCTTTAGGTAACCTAGTATCACTTTTATAAGTTCGTCGGTGTTTTTTCCTGTCTTTGCAGAAACTGGAACGATTTCGCTAACCTTTTCCAAATTGTTTAGTTTTGTTAGTTGTGGAAGTAGTTTATTGTAGTCTGCGTCGTCAATTTTGTTAACAACCACAATTAGTGGAATGTTTGAACTAGCATAACTTTCTATATTCTCTATTTCACTGTCAAAAATAGGCTTTGTGGCGTCTATTAGATACAAGAGTAAATCTACTCCACTAGCGCTAGTTTCAATCTCCTTTGCCATATAACTATCTAGTTTGTTTTTTGGCTTGTGTATTCCTGGAGTGTCAAAAAAAATGACTTGATAGTTTTCGCCATTCATAATGCCAGTGATTGAATTTCTTGTTGTTTGTGGTTTTGGTGACACAATAGACACTTTTTGACCTAGTAGTTTGTTAAGTAGTGTGCTTTTGCCAACATTCGGTCTGCCTAAAATTGAAACAAAGCCTGATTTGAAAATTTTTTCTTCCATAATTTTAGTATAACCAAAATATATATTTTGTCAAAGAAAAAAGCACCCCAAAAGGTGCTTTTAATTAATCTCTTTTTAGTTTATATTTTGCCAAAACTTTTTCGGTTTGAGCAAACATTAATTTTGCATCTAGTTCGTCAACGTGGTCGTAGCCCATGAGATGAAGTAGTCCATGAACCAACAAGTAGCCCAACTCTCTTGTTAGGCTATGACCGAAACTTCCTGCTTGTTCTTCGGCTCTATTAAGGTTGATTACTATGTCGCCAAGCATAACTTTGCCATTTTCCGGATTAACATCGTCTGGAAAGTTTTTGGCATTGATTTCTTTGTTGAATTGCTCAGTTAGATTTGGAAAAGATAGCACATCGGTTGATGCGTCGATATTGCGTTTTTCCTTGTTTAGAGCGTGCATTTCTTCGTCGTATACAAATTCTACGCACACTTGAATTTTTCTAGGTTTTTGACCTGCAACTCTAAATGCTGTGTTGCCTATTCTCCTAAAAAGTCTTAGTTGTTTTTTTGGTAACTGTTCTCCAACAAATTCTATCATATTTTTCTCCTAAATTTCTTTTACTATCTCAAAAGTATATTTTACTTTATAGCCAAATTCCGTTTCTACTATCTCGCCAAACTCATTAACGATGTCGTCTGTTTTTTCAAGTAACTTTTTTGCATTCTGTTTCGCTTCTAACTGCAATTTTTGTTTAACATCGTCAAAATTTTGATGTACTAACTCTTTTTGAGTTTCGTAATACGAAGTTTGCACTAATTTGAGTGGCAAGAGATTGTTTTGAAAAACAAATTGTTCAGTTTGCTCCGTTTCAAAGTTTTCAAAGGTGTTTTCTCTATGTTTTTTCAAAAATTCTAAACCAAAGAGTGAGTAGTGTGACGACTTGATAGTTTTTCCTGTTCTAACAAAAACTTCATCTTCATTTTTAAAGTCTATTTCGCTTGTTACACTTAGTTTTGCCTTTACGCTACCTTGCGCTTTACAAATTACTAAATTGCCGTCGATGTCTTTAAAACTGCCCTTTATGAGTGTGTCACCTTTCTTAAAATGGTCACCCACCTTTACACAAGCAGTGCCTTGCATAACATTTAGTTCTAAAACCACTCCGTCAAACTTTGCAACAATGTCGTCAAGATTTGCTTCTTCGCTATCGCTCACCGATTGTTTTTCCTTGATATTAATAACGATGTTTGTGCCTTTTTTTAGCACACTAACCAAACTAATATCTTCAAAACTATTGGTTAAAATAGAAAA
>CATZIR010000068.1 GCA_958420145.1 uncultured Eubacteriales bacterium
AAAAAAATTTTTTATAAAAGTAATATGTTCTAAAGTTTGTTCTTATTTACGCCAAAAAAACGAATTTTTAATATGATTTTATTTGTTTACTATGAGTTGTTTTAAATGTGTGACTTAAACAACTTTTTTTGCCAAAAATTATTTTGAAAAAAATTCTTTTGATTTTATAATTCATTAAACTTTTTAGTTTAAACAATTTTACTAATTTATTTTTTGGCTTTTTATGATATAATCTAAATATGATTAATGAACCAAAACTAAAATTTACCAAAAAAGAACTAATCGACTATGTTATGGGAGACATTAAGTTTAATGTATACGACATGGAAGATGACGAATTTGAATTGCTCCAAGATTTCTCGAGATACCTTCAAATTATTGAAAATTTTAAAGTGCAGTTTCCTAAAACTAAGTCTGTTTTAGATAATATTTTTAATGGCATTAGATTGAAAGCAAATCAACTATTTATGTATTTAGCAATTTCACATAACAACTCTGCATCTGTAATTATTAGAGAAATTGCTGAAAATTTTATAATTTTATCGTTTTTAATGGAAAATAGCAGTAAATTTTCAAAAAATTGGTCTTTATGGCCATTTATCAAAATTTGCACAGCGAGTAATCGATATACCAAAAATATTAAAATAATTTATAACCAGTGGCTTCGCCGCTTTAAGAAAGACTATGAACTGCTAGACAAAAAAGACAAACCTAGTTTTGACTCTATTTTGAAAAATCCTTATGGCTGGGCATTCCCTAAAATATACAAGCACATAAATCTAAAACATATTGCAGATGACCAAAATTTAGACGACATATATGATGATTTTGAAAAACTAAGTTATGGAGTACATTCCAATACAATCGCACAGTGCATAAGTAGTAGGTTTGTTAACGAAACATATGATGCAAACTATTTTGTTGTTAGACCAAATCATTACGAAAGTAAAGATCTATATCAAACACTAGATAAGACAACTAAATGAACTAAATTTAATGTATCTATACATAATTTCAAAACTAGATGAATATTATTAAAATTACAAAAAGATGCTAAAACCAATTTTTTTTGATATGGTACCAGAAAAAAAGAGATAACTTAAACCGAGCGATATGTTATCTCTTAAAAATCACAAAAGGAGTTGCTAATTAATACAATTTGTTTGATTTTCGCTTTGCATTTGGCTGATTGGGTCGACTTGTTTTAGGTGCTTATCATTTAGAAGTTTAATGTATTTTTCATCTAATTCGATATAAACGCTGTTGTTGTCATAAAAATCCACCTTGATTACGCTTTCTTTATACTTTATATACATTCTTTCTTTGCATAAAGTTTGATATGGCAAGATTTCGATGCTACTAAAAGCGTTTAATACTTCTTGCTTATTTTTGAACATAGCGAGAAGGTCTTTTTGCTCACAAAGCACTTGCATTGGTCTAATTAGATTTTTGTCTTTTCTTGTTTTTTGCTGTCCTTTATATATTAAAGATTTCAAAGTTGCATTGTTTTTGTCACTTCCTTGCAATCTTAACCTCAATATGTCTTGGTCATCTCTTTTGCCAAAATATATGTCTTCTTGATAAACTTTTTTTATCAAAGTTGACTTTGCAAGAAGTTTTTTCAAAGTGTCGCTACTAATTTTATACCTTGCTTGTGTTGAAAGTTTGCCCTGTCTAAGTTCATCAAAACTCATATCGTTTTTTAAAACAATCATAGCCTTATCTTTGGCTGGAAGAACGCTGGTTTGATATTCTGGGGAGACAAATTTTATGTAGTTTTTGATAATAAAGTCGATGGAGCAATTTGTTATTTGGCTGTCACGAATAATTCTTCGTAGAAACAAGTGCTTGTTATTGCAGTTTACAAAATTTGTAATTTGATTGATTGCTGGAATATTGTTGGTAATGATACTGTCGAGAGCGTATATTCCTTCAACGATAATCACATCAACATCTTTTCCACAGATATGTTTGTTTGTTGCAACCCTTTCGCTCGTGAGTTTGCTATACTGTTTTTCTACGATTGATTTATCGCTTGAAAGGTAGAGTAAATCTTTAACCAATTCTTTCAAATTGTATATCTTTTTGTTATCAAAGTTTATATTTTCAAATTCATATGCTAGTTTTGTTAAAAAAGTAGATGTGTCAACATTGATTAAGTTTGAGCACTCATTTTTTATTTTTATCAAATTTTCTTTGCAAAACTTTTTATCAAAATCTTCGTTTTCGATTATTTTTTTTATTTTGCCGATTATTTCAGTTTTGTTTTCGATACCGCCATTATAATACTTTTTATCAACAATACTAAATATATTTTTTGCTAAGCCATTGTTATAGTTGTCGGTAGAAATTATGATGCTTTTATAGTTTCTATTTGATAAAAATAACTGTAATTGTTTGCTCAAAAAACTTTTGCCTGAACTTGATGCACCAGAAATGAACACGATGGGTTTTATCTTCTTTTCTTTGCATTCTTCTATCAAATCTAAGTTGGCAAAAAGCCATTCATTTATGTTACATAATTCTTTCATTTTCTATCTCCTTAGCCATGTTAAAGTTTTTATATTCTTTGATGCAAGTCACATCTTTTGCTTGAATTTTGAAATAATTTTCAAAAATTTTTAGTATTTTTGCGTATTTTTTGTCATTTTTTACTTCAATTTCACAAATTTTTACTCTATCGGCTCTTTCAAAGTAAAAATCAAATTCAAACTTTAAGTCGTCTACTATTACAAAACTTCTAACTTTTTTTATGCTTTTATTAGAATACTTAATCAGTGCTAGTGCAATATTTTCTGGTATCTCTTTTTCGTATTCTTGCCTTATAAAGTCGCCCTTTGTTTTTGCTGTAAGGTAATATTTTTTTGATTGGCTAGAAAGACTTTCTCTAACTCTAACCGTGTCAATATCTTTTGATTTCTTTTTGCTTAGTCTAAGCATTTTGAAAGCGAGACTTAGCGCATTGGCGTCTTGAATGTAAAATTGAGTAATGAAAGTTTTGTCTTCCGTAACTGGTATGGAGTCTACCAAGAATTTGTATTCTATCTCATTCATAAAAAATATCTCCTTTTATAGTGCTTGCATTATACAACAACATTTGATATAATTCAAATATCAAAAAATTATAAAAGGTATAACTATGAATTATAACGATTTAGATTTGAATTTGATAAAGGTCTTTTTAGCAGTATACGAAAGCAAGAGTATACTTTTGGCGAGTAAAAAACTATACATATCTCAGCCAGCCATTACTAAAGGTATTCAAAGGCTAGAAAACTTTTTAGGTGGTAAACTTTTTGTTAGAACAGCGAAAGGCACGATTCCAACAAAAGAAGGCGAAGAATTTAACAAAAGTTGCTATAACGCAATGCAAATTTTGAACGCTGGCATAAACAAATTTTCGTCACTTTCTAATTTGGAACAAGGCGTTTTGAATATTGGTTCGAGTTCGACAATTATTCGCAAATTACTTTTGCCTTTTATTGAAAAATTCAATAAAAAATATCCTAACATTGTGATAACTATAACCGACGCAAATAGTGAAAAATTGACTAAGTATGTAAAAAACGGCATTGTTGATATGGCAATTTTGAATATGCCAATACCTAATACCGAAATGTTTAATGTAACTACTATAACAAAAACCAATGATTGTTTTATTGCTCACCCAGACTTTCCGTATGACTTTCTAACAAAAGAGCAACTCGCTAGTCAAAAAATTATTGTTCAAAAAAGGCCATCATCAAACCGTGACTATTTTGACAAAATGTGCAATGAAAACAATGTTGACATTCGTCCAAGTTTTGAGATTGGCAGTTTTGGACTAATAACAGATTTTGTTAGCAAAAATCTTGGAATTGCCTATACAGTTAAGGAATTTATTGAGCAAGATGTAAAAGACAAGAGAGTAAAAATAATAAAGACAGATTTTATTTCAAAGCCAAGAGATATTGCTGTGATTACACTTCAAACCTCGGTGAACAGTTTTGTTTGCGACAAATTTATTAAAGAGTTAAAAGATTATTTTAGTAAGTAAATTGCTTTATAGAAATTATGTATAAGTAAACCTTTATATAACATCAACAACATTAGGTTTTTCGAAACATTAGATAATATTTTAAATTATTGAGTTTAGTAAAAGTATTGTATCAAAAAGAAAAATGGATATTGACAGGGGGAAGGCGGTGTTATACTAGTACGGAAAGTAAATTTTTAGATATGTTTGTATGGCGCGTAAAATTGCAAAAAATTTTTCATAAATCAATGTGGTTTTTGTTTTGTCTATGATATAATGACAATGAAATTACTTTTAGTTTCATAAATAAAATTTTGATTTATTAAATATGCTAAAACTATATTTATGGTTTGTTTAATTTTATAACTATGTTTTGCTATTCATACACATCTAACTTTTTGAAAAATATTGATATAATTAAGAAAGGAGAATATTATGGAAATTGATGAATTAATCAAACTATCACCTGCTGAACTTGTTGATATGGGCGTGTGTCCAACCTGTTTAAACAGGCAAACTGGTGGGGCTGTGTTTGGTGATGACGCTCCACAAAGGCTGTATATGGACGGCGATATAGAGTGTATGCTCATCACTAATC
>CATZIR010000069.1 GCA_958420145.1 uncultured Eubacteriales bacterium
TAAGGCAAAAATCATAATAATTATTAGTTTTAAGGAGAATGAAAAATGAGAGAAAATTATACAAAAATTATGGACGCTGAGCCTGAAAATCCAACAATAAGTCTTTTGGCTGACTTATTATCTGGTAAAGACGGAGAGTTATCTGCCATTATGCTTTACTTTTTTCAAGAAGTAATGACAAGTGATATGGAACTAAAAAAAGTGTTAGGACGAATTAAGCACGACGAAATGACGCACGCAAAACTGCTTGCCGACGCAATCGTAGATTTTGGTGGTGTGCCATATCTATGCAACTCGCATAACAAATTTTTTACTACCGAATATGTTGACTACGCACTAAACGAAAAACAATTTTTGCTGGTGGACATTATGGAAGAAGAAATTGCAATCAAGAATTATCAACAAGCAATCGATAAAGTGGAAAATGAAAGTTTGAAAAAACTTCTCGGCGAAATTCAAGACGACGAGAGAGAACATCTAAAACTACTCAAAGAACAACTAGAGAGATTTTAGTTCTTTAATTTTTGAACAATAATAGTAATTATTGATAGCCACCAATTAAATAACTGTGGCAAAAATAAAATATTATTGTTCTTTTCAAAGCAAAATATTTCAAAATGTTTGTCAAAATAATAAAACAAAAAAAGTGATGTCAAATCACTTTTTTTAATAAAATTTTTAGTTTTTTGCTAATTTTTCACCATTTTTTATGGTTTTTTTGATATTTTTTCTTTATTTTTCTATTTTATTTGCAATTTCGCTAAGATTAAACGATGGCGAAATTTGATAATCTAAGTCGTTTAGGTATGATAAAAAACTATTTTTGTCAAACTCAAATTTTAGTTTATAGGCACAAAGTAGTTGTTTTTTTATGCCATAATTTTTGTTCATTTGCTTGTCGCCATATTTATTGTCGCCAAGAATATTTAGTCCTGTGTGAGAAAGGTGCGCTCTAATTTGGTGTGTCTTGCCGGTGAGTAGTTCCACTTCGAGTAGTGACAACTCTCCCACTTGTTCTAGCAGTTTATAGTTGGTTTTGACTATGCTTGAGTTTGGCTGTTTTGTATCAAAAATTTTAACAATGCTGTTTTTTGCGTCTTTCACGAGATAGCCGGTTAGGTTTGCCTTTGCTTTTGGCTTTCCTGTTACAACGCACAAATACTTTTTATGCACCTGTTCGTTTTTGAAGGCCTGCAAAATTTCGTTATATGCTTTGTCGGTTTTAGCAAGCACCACTAAGCCTTCGGTGTTTTTGTCTAGCCTATGACAAGCCTTGTAGCCTGTTAGTTCTTCCAAACTCTCGCTGTCGAACATCTTGTCATCAGTGGTCGTTTCGACGCCCTGTGGCTTTACTGCGACTGCGACACAGTCGTCTTGATAGATATAGTCAACCAGCCTTGGTTTTTCGTTTGGCAAGAAAATTTCTATTTTGTCGCCACTAGAAATTTTTTGTGTCTTGCTAGTTCTAGTGCCATTTATTTTTACATCTTTTTTTCTTAGTGCTGTTTTTAGTTGGTTGTAGTTTAGTTTTTGGCAACAGTCTAGGCATACTTTGATTAGGTCCCCACTACTTTTTGCAACAAATTCTTTTTTCATTAATCAAAATCCTTGCGACTTGTTTTAGACGAGTTTTTGTATAGAATAACATTTTTGTAGTATAAAGCAAACCCAAAACCTATAACAAACACCACTATTACCAAAATAATCCAAACGACATTGACTGGTGCAAAATATTTAGAAATTACTAGGTAACTTGTTTTAACACTGTCCATTCCTTCAAGTTTTTGCCAATATGTTACTGTGTATGACCCACTTTTATTTATTAATATTTTATTACCTTGAATAGTCTTGCCGTTATTAATTTGGTAATAAATTTCGCCTTCTGCTTCTATTTTTAGAGATATGATTTGTCTAAATATATGGCTAGAATCTTCGATTTTTTCATTATTTGCATAAACTGCTACTGTTGGTGAATTTGGTCTACAAGTAAATGTTAAATCATCATATATTTTAGGCTCATTTGTTTCATTAAATTCTAATTTATACTCAGCGATGTTTAGATTTGTAACTTCGTTATTTGGAAGTATTGTCTCAACAAGGATATATGTGCCGTCGCTAAGTTTTTTGTAGAGTTTTAGGTTTTCCACTCCGTCGAGTTCATAAAAGCGGAATTTAGTTGTCTTTAAAATATCGTCGCCATTTTTAATACCTTGAAAACCCATTTTTAGAGTGCAAGCAATGTCACTTGGAACATCTTCGATTAGATAATTGTGTGTTAAGTTAACTATGCTAGACACTTGGGGCAAAGTGATATTGTCAAATTGTTTTAAGTTATTAAACGACAAGTTGGCATTTCCGCCTTCAACCAATGAACTAATATCTACGCTATTAAGATTATTGTTTGATAAATTTACTTCGGTTAGTTTGGTTGAAAACTTACCATCAAAACTGTTTACTTTGTTATTAGACAAATCTATTTTCTCTAAATTAGGCATAAATTCAAATTCGCCAACAAAGCCAGTTATTTTGTTGTCTGACAAAATCAGTCGTTTTAGGTTTGGTAGTTTTATCAAATTTAGACCAGATAATGAAGAGATTTTTACCTTATCATTTTTACCTTTACCACTAAAATTAAACTCTTCGGTGGCAACATCTAAAAATGAGCCAACTGTTAACTTGTCTGCATCTGGTTTTATTTTTCTTAGTTCATCGAAAAGCAAGTCATATAGTGCTTGATCTTGAATTTTATATAATCCATAACCTTGCTCAATAACCTTACTATCGTCTAACTCCAATTCTTCTGCATTAACAACTTTTTTTGGAACACATACAAAAAGAGTGGCAATCAAAACCAATGCTAACAGCATTAGAATAAACATTGTTCCACTCTTTAAAACTTTACTATTTTTCTTCATAGAAATATTATAGCACAAATTAGTCAAAAATTTTCAACTAAATTTATATCTATTTGATTACTGGCTCTTGTATTGAAGGTTTACCAGTTCCAAGATTTAATATCTTGATATTAAAAGTATCTGAACTAGAATATTTTACTGTCCCCAAAACAGGAACTTTTCTAGTTGATGTGTAACTTTCTTTAATAACAGCAGATTTTAGTGAGCCGTCTCTATTTATAACACAATGAATTTCGAGTTTAGAGAATTTTGGTAACTCTGCAAGTGTACCTTCTCTCATTAACCTTTTGTCGTAGCCGTCAACTGCATTTTTTGTATGAAGACTTGCACTTGCGCTATAACTTTCAACTTGTCCAGTATATGGATTATAGTTTACTTTAAAATATAGGTCTCTTGTGATAGTATTTTTGTTAACAATAAAAGTCGCAAAATTTTCATCTATTTCGTACTTGAATTCTTTGTCACCATAATCAGCCGTAATTTCACCAGTCGATTTGTTAAAAGTCATTTTATCAACTTTTGCATTACGCTTGTATATTTTGCCATTATTATAAACTCTTTGTGTTGAATCTATAACACCAAACTTATCGTCTTCAACCCAAACTCTGTTTTCACATAAAATTGCTCCAGATGGGTATATGATTTGAATTTGCTGAACATATATAGGCAAGGTGATTCCACTGGCTTGTGCGGTTATATTTCCAATTACTTCATACTCTGAAAACTCTGAGTTTATGTAGTTGTTATACGCATAGTCTATTGCAGTTTTAGCATCTGTAAACATTGGCTTCTCTTTTTCTATGCCAGAGTTGCAAGAATTATTGTAGTTGTTGTTATTATTAAAATCGTTTGATTCTTTTAACATTTCAGCATATATTGCTTCGTATCTAGCGTATTCGCCATTTATTCTAAAATATGTGGAAAAAAAAGCAAATAAATAACAGATTGCACAAATCCACACGCATATATTAAATATTTTTATTTTATTTTTTACCATAGTTTTCTCTCTTGTGATAGTGGTATTCTATCACCTTTGGTGCATTTTTGTCAATACCTAATATTTAATATAGTTTCTAAACTCAAAATAATTAGCCATTAAACACTACTGATGATATAATAAAAATATGAAAACATACAAGCATACTATTCAAATGATCTTTGAAGGACAACAAAAGTTTTTTACGCCAACACGCAATCAAGTGGCTATTATCTAAACTTTCGTTTTCCCACCAATTCCCCCTTTCATTAATAAGTTCGCTTAAAAATGCCAATTAAGCAAGTTCTTTGCCTGTCATTTTTTCACTCCGTTATTTTAGTAAGAATGCGAGAAAGAGTTATAATAAATAATCCGTATTTTGTCTTTTATTTTTACTATGCTTACTTTCTCGCATACTTTCAAAAAGTCTTTCTTTTCATTTAATTGTAAAACATATAACTATATATAATTAGTAAATTAATAAACTTATTATAAACTTACCTTTGCTATTTTTTACAAGCACAAAAAAAGAAGCCGTAACCGACTTCTTTTTTAACTTTCTCGCACGCTCCATCAAAAAGCGTTTGTGGGGTTCGGGGGAATCTTTGGCCTCCGATGCTTTTGCAACTATCTTTGAAG
>CATZIR010000070.1 GCA_958420145.1 uncultured Eubacteriales bacterium
TTAGACCCGACCTTGTAATTGTGGTTGACACTTTGGTTGCTGAAAGTAGCAAAAGGCTTTGCACGAACATTCAAATAGCAAATGTTGGAATTGTTCCCGGGTCGGGAGTGGACAACGCAAGAAAAGAAATTTCTAGTAGTTCACTTAGCACACCAGTTATCACGGTTGGTATTCCTTTTGTTGTGTTTGCTAGTTCGCTTTTTGACGAACAGGTCAAAAAGTTAATAAGGAAGTATTCGGGCGTTAATCTGCCAATTACTATCGAAGCCAAGGGGCTAGATGAACTCGTCGTTATGCCAAGAGAGATAGACGAGCAAGTTAGGTTTTCTTCAAGAGTAGTGGCTAACGGAATTAATATGGCTCTCAACCCAAGTTTGTCGCAAAAAGATATAGAAACATTTTTTATCTAAAACTCATATTGTAGAGTATGGATAATAGAGAACTAAAAAAAGATGATTATATATTAGTAGTTGATAGTGGCAATGGTGGTAAGTATACTCTAAAACAACTAAAAAAACATATGCCACACGAAAATTTTTTATTTTTGGAAGATGACTATAACGCACCATATGGCAACAAAACTACTGGCAAACTAAAACGCATTTGCAAAAAAATGCTACTTTTTATGGTTAAAAATTACCCAATAAAAATGATAATTTTTGCTTGCAATACTCTAAGCACAGTGTGTTTAGCCTTTGCTAGAAACTTGATTGACTATATGCCAATAATTCCAACCTTGCCGATTATAAAAACATTCAAAACAAACACCTTAGTTTTATGCACAAGCGTTACAAAAAAATACAACGAAGATGTGAAATTTGCACAAACGCTTGATAATGTTAAAGTGGAAGATTTTAGCGACTTAGCCAAAAAAATTGATGAAAATATGCAAAATTTATCAGTTTTACAGCCATTTTTAGATAAAAAATTAAAAAAATATGCAGATATGGACATTCATCAAGTCGTTTTAGGTTGCACACACTATAACCTAATAAAGAAGCAAATAACAAACGCTATAACAAATAATCCATATGTTAAACCAAAGCGAGAATATGAACTTTTAAGCACTAACAGTGACTCTCAAACAAGAGTTTTTAGACTCACAAAAAAGAACATAAAATTTTTAGAAGCAAGCAATTTTGTTGCAAAAAATTCTATGCAAACTCTGTCGGCACTGTCGCTAACAAGTAATAATAACGCACAAGGCGAAGTTAGATTTTTGAAAACTAGTGCGCTAAATATTTTTAGTCACAAATAATTTTTAATGCTTTGATGTTTTATTTTTGTGTGTTAAAATATTTATATGGGACTACTAGAAATAAAAGATTTTAGCCTTAGTTTTGGCGATAAAGTTATCTTTCAAAATGCTAACTTTTTCGTGAACAAAGGCGACAAAATGGGAGTTGTTGGCGTTAACGGCGCTGGTAAAAGTACTTTGTTAAAAATTATTAACAAAGAGATTTTTTATGACACTGGCTCATATCAACTAAACCCAAAAATAAAACTTGGCTATCTCGATCAAAAAGCGTTGATTGATAGTGACAAAAATGTTATCGACTATCTTAGAGAAAGTTTTCAAAATTTGTTCGATGCAGATAAAAAACTAAGTTCTTGTTATGAAAAAATGGCGATTTCGACCAGCGAAGAAGAATTGCTTAACTTGAACGACCAAATTGAGTCGCTAATGACATATCTTCAAAATAACGATTTTTATAGCATCGAAAGTAAAATTTTTAGAGTGGCAGAAGGTCTTGGTATCACGGACTTTGGACTTGAAACAAAAGTTAGAACGCTTAGTGGTGGGCAAAGAGCAAAAGTTAGACTTGCTAAACTTCTTTTGGAAAAACCAGATGTAATGCTTTTGGACGAGCCAACAAACTTTCTAGATGTTAGTCACATCGAGTGGCTGTCGAACTACCTTCTAAACTTCGATGACACTTTTGTGGTTGTTAGCCATGATGAAAACTTTTTGGCAAAAGTAACAAACTGTATTTGCGATATAGACAACAAGGTTATCACAAGATATAACCTTGGTTTTAAGGAGTTTGAATCGGCAAAGGTTTTGGCAAAAGACCAACAACAGCGCAACTACGATAGACAGCAAAAGAAAATTGACAGTATGACAAAACTTATCGACAGGTTTAGATATAAGGCAACAAAAGCATCTATGGTTCAAAGTAGAATAAAAGTGCTAGATAAAATGGAAAAAATTGAGCCACCAACTGAGCATTTCAAACCTACATTCTTGTTTAGTTATAAAAGACTAGGTAGCAAAATTTTGCTAGAAGTTAATAATCTAGTTATCGGCTACGACAAGCCACTACTCAAAAAGCCACTGAATATTGTCCTTGAAAGGGGCGACAAAGTTGCAATAACAGGTTTTAACGGAATCGGTAAGTCAACCTTTCTAAAAACCATTGCTGGCAAAATAAAGGCTCTTGGTGGAGATTTTAAGTTGGCTACAAATGTTGTTATTGGCTACTACGAGCAAGAACTAAATTTTGAAAGTGAAAATCAAACACCCTTAGAATACATTTTGAGTGAGTATCCATTGCTCACCGAAACTCAGGCACGAAGCCATTTAGTTAAGTGTGGCATAAATGCGACTCACATAAAAGAGCCACTAAAAAAACTTAGTGGTGGAGAACAATGTAAAGTCAAAATTTGTGAACTTATGCTTTTCCCTTGCAACATACTAATTCTCGACGAGCCAACAAACCATATGGACCACAACGCAATGGAGCAACTATCTATTGCCATACAGAAATTTGAAGGCACAGTTTTGTTTGTTAGCCACGACCAAGATTTTGTTAAGAAAAATGCACAAAAAATTATATCTTTTGAAGATATGTTAAAGTAACATAAAATAGATATAGAACCAAATAGTTATCAGGTTTATTAAATGTTAAAATTAGAAAAACATTAATTAGCATTATAAATTAATTTTTAATACAAAATTTTAATTTTCAATTAAACTAAAATTGTCGTGACTTAGTTTGGCAATTTTAGTTTTTTTGTTGGTGTCGAGTTTTCCTTTGCACACAAACTTTGCAATGTGGGTGTTGTCATCGTTTGGCATTTTGAAACTCACTTCGTAAAAGTTGTAGCCCAATATATTTAGTAGTGGATTGATGTAGAATAAATCATTTTTAATGTATACCACACCAATCAAAACTAGTATTATAATAAATACAACAAACATACTAACTTTTTCTAATTCAAAACTTAGAGCAAACAAAACAAAAAGCGAAAAATAGCCTAAAAAATACTCTTCAGTAATGCTTGTCTTTTCTACAATAAAAATTTCTTGTTTTTCAAAATTTTTGTGTTTTACAGCCATTTTTGCACCAAAAAACCCTAAAATAATGGCAAAAATTAATAAAATTAACGAAATTGTGTTCAAAATGTTAAAATGCAAATTGCCAAAAATTATGTCAATCAATATCTTAATTGTCACTAAAAAATATAATGGCACAAATGCACTAATGTATAACAAAATCTTTTTCATAAATATATTTTGTGCATTAAAAATAAATTTATAGATAATACTCGATAAAATTTTCTTCTATGTTTAAATTTTTGCAAGTGTTTATCAAAAAAAATGATAGTTGGAATTAATAGTTTCGTTTGTTTAAAAGTAGATTTTTAATAAGACATTTTGCTAAACAAGCGAAAGGCATTGTTAAGTTTTAAAAATAAAAAATTGACCGTCTACTTTCTTTATTAAAAAGAACAAAGGCTTGTAAATAGTTTATAAGTTACTTTCAAATAAAATTTGCCAAATCAAATTATACTTTCATAAATTTTATAAAAACGCTTGCAAAATTAGTCACGGTGTGATAGAATATCAAAGTAAAATTTGCCGAAGTGGTGGAATGGCAGACGCGAAGGACTCAAAATCCTTTATGGGCAACCATGTGTGGGTTCAAGTCCCACCTTCGGCACCATTCTTAATCGCCCGAATTTTCGGGCGAAATTAGATTTTAAACAAAATACCAAATTAAAAAGAAAAAAGTTTGACACAACTTTTGACACAACTTTTAAAGCAAAAATTAAAAATATTTTATTATTGATTTTTAAATGAATTACTTTCATAATTTATAAAAAAGGGCAACTTTCGTTGCTCTTTTTTTAACCTTAGTTCAAATAAACTAAGATAAGTTCATTCTAAACGCCACGGGCTTAAAAAGTTTCCGTGATCGTTAATTGTAAGACGACATCAATAAAATAATTGAAAACATCGTTTACATTTTTGCCACCCTGCACATAAGACTTTAGGCGAACACACCCATAACCAGGTATATTATGAAATTCAAACTCTTGTGGAATATTTCTTATGTCGAACATAACATTTGTCCAATAAGTATGACGTCCATGTTTATAAATAAAACAATTTTTATTGTATAAGCCTAATTTCTTAAACAAATTATCATTTCGCACATTCTCAACAATAAAAGGTTTACCAGTCTTAATAAATTTAT